>CAILKA010000350.1 GCA_903834645.1 uncultured beta proteobacterium | reverse complement strand
GAGGCGCTGCCGGTCATCCGCTACCGCACGCGCGACCTCACTCGGCTCTTGCCGCCCACGGCGCGCAGCATGCGGCGCATGGGCAAGATCGTCGGGCGCAGCGACGACATGCTGATCATCCGCGGGGTGAACCTCTTCCCGACCCAGGTGGAGGAACTCGTGCTGCAGCAGGGGAAGCTCTCGGGGCACTACCAGCTGGTGGTCACGCGCGAGGGGCTGCTCGACGAGGTGCTGGTGCGGTGCGAGGTGCAGCCGGCTTTCGTGGCTTCCGATCGTGCGGCCATCGGTCGCGAGCTGGCGCACCGTGTCAAGACGATGTGCGGCGTGAGCACGCGCGTGGAGGTGCTGGACCCCGAGGGCATCGAGCGCTCGATGGGCAAGGCGCGGCGCGTGATCGACAAGCGGCCGAAGGGATGAGGCTTCTCGTGCCGTCTCTTGCGCTTCGCGTCAGCGGGGGCCTGGGCGCGGGGCCGGGCGGGCGGTCGGCCCTGCGGGCCGACTGCGCTGCGATGCTCGCGCCGGGGTCGCGCCGCCGAACTCGCTTCGCTCACCTTCGGTTCGCTGCGCTCAAACAAGCGGCGGCGAGCATGAGGACGATGCGCGCTTCGCGCGCCGACCCCGACGCTGCGCTTCTCGCCGCCCTGGACGGCCCCGCACCCAGGCCCCCGCTGCCGCGAGAGCCCGGGCACTCCAGCGCCTCGCGCCCCGCCGGCACGATGCGTGATCAGCCGAGTACAGGCGTACTGACCCACCCCATCCGCCGTGTGACCCAGCCACGACAGGCGGCGCCCAGCCAGTCAAGTACCTGAACAACCCAGGAGTCATCATGTACACCCAAGCCATGGACCTCGCCCCCAAGGAGGAGCAGCGCCACGTGCGCTCCCTCGAGGAGGTCGAGCTCATGCGCCGCTTCGACGCCAAGATCGATGCCGGCGACTACGTCGAGCCCAAGGACTGGATGCCCGAGCACTACCGCAAGACGCTCGTGCGCCAGATCAGCCAGCACGCGCACTCCGAGGTCGTGGGCATGCTGCCCGAGGGCAACTGGGTGACACGCGCGCCCACGCTCAAGCGCAAGACGATCCTGCTGGCCAAGATCCAGGACGAGGCCGGGCACGGCCTGTACCTGTACTCCGCTGCCGAGACGCTCGGCACGAGCCGCGACGAGATGCAGGCCGCGCTGCACAGCGGCAAGGCCAAGTACAGCTCGATCTTCAACTACCCCACGCTCACCTGGGCCGACATGGGCGTGATCGGCTGGCTCGTGGATGGCGCGGCCATCATGAACCAGGTGCCGCTCACGCGCTGCTCGTATGCGCCCTACGCCCGTGCGATGGTGCGTATCTGCCGCGAGGAGAGCTTCCACCAGCGCCAGGGCTTCGATGCGTTGAACGTGATGATGCGTGAGGGCACGCCCGAGCAGCGCGCGATGGTGCAGGACGCCACCAACCGCTGGTGGTGGCCCAGCCTGATGATGTTCGGCCCGCCCGACGCCGAGAGCGTGCACGGCACGCAGAACATGCGCTGGGGCATCAAGCGCATCAGCAACGACGACCTGCGCCAGAAGTTCATCGACGCCACCGCCGAGCAGGCCAAGGTGCTGGGCGTGACGCTGCCCGACCCCGAGCTGAAATGGAACGAGGCCCGCGGCCACCATGACTTCGGCCCGATCGACTGGGCCGAGTTCTGGCGCGTGGTGGGCGGTGACGGCCCCTGCAACAAGGAGCGCCTGGCCGCGCGCGTCAAGGCCTACGACGACGGGGCGTGGGTGCGCGATGCCGCACTCGCCTACGCCCGCAAGCAAGCCACCCGCCAGGAGGCCGCGTGATGAGCGCTTCGACACCGACCGGAGCAACGGGCTCCCTTTCTGCGTCCGCCGCCGCCGAATGGCCGCTGTGGGAAGTGTTCGTGCGCCCGAAGTCAGGCCTGGAGCACAAGCACTGCGGCAGCCTGCATGCGAGCGACGCCGCCATGGCCATCCAGCTGGCGCGCGAGGTCTACGCGCGGCGCCAGGAGGGCACGAGCATCTGGGTGCTGCCGTCGAGCCAGATCACCGCCTCCGACCCCGGCGACAAGGACATGTACTTCGACCCGATGGAAGACAAGGTCTACCGCCACCCCACCTTCTACGTGCTGCCCGACGCGGTCGACCACATGTGAGCCCGGCATGAGCGCCCCATCGATCTCCCTGAAGGGCTCGCTGCACGCACGCGTGGTGCTGCGGCTGGCCGACACCTGCCTGATCCACGCGCAGCGCCTGGCCGAGTGGTGCGGGCATGGCCCGATCCTCGAGGAGGACATCGCGATCACGAACCTGTCGCTGGACCTGCTCGGCCAGGCGCGCGCGCTGCTGGCCCACGCGGCTGCGCTCGACGGGCAGGGCCTGGACGAGGATCAGCTTGCCTTCCTGCGCGAGGAGCGCGAGTACCTCAACCTCACGCTCGTGGAGCAGCCGATGCGTCGCAGCAGCGCACATGCCAGCGGTGGCGATTTCGCCGACACGGTCGTGCGCAACCTGCTGCTGGCGGTGTGGCTCAAGCTGCAGTGGCAGCGGCTGCAGGCTTCTTCCGATGCCGAGCTCGCCGGCATTGCGGCCAAGGCCGTGAAGGAGGCGCGCTACCACGTGGAGCACGCGGCGCAGTGGACGGCGCGCCTGGGCGACGGCACCGAGGAGTCGGCCGCCCGCATGCGCGCGGCCCTGGCCCGCGCCTGGCCCTACACGGCCGAGATGTTCATCGACGATGCGTGCGACGAGTGGGCTGCCGCCCAGGGCGTGGCGCCTCGGCGCAGCGAGCTGCACGAGGCCTGGCTGGCCGAGGTGGGTGCCGTGCTCGAGCAGGCCTGCCTGGCCGTGCCGGCCGGCTCGGCCTTCGTCTCCACGGGCAGCCGCGGCGTGCACAGCGAGCACATGGGTTTCATCCTGGCCGAGATGCAGCACCTGCAGCGCGCCTACCCCGGGGGGCGGTGGTAGCCATGTGCGGGGCACAGGTGGAGGAGCGCCACGCGGCGGCCTGGCGCGTGCTCGAGAGCGTGCCCGACCCGGAAGTGCCGGTGCTGTCGGTGTGCGACCTGGGCATCGTGCGCGAGGTGCGGCCCGACGCGGCCGAGCCGGCCGGGCTCGAGGTGGTGCTCACGCCCACCTACTCGGGCTGCCCGGCCACCGAGGTGATCTCGCAAAGCGTGCGCGAGGCGCTCGAGCAGGCCGGGCTGGGCCCGGTGCGCGTGAGCCTGCAGCGCGCGCCGGCCTGGACCACCGACTGGATCAGCGAGGCGGGCCGGCGCAAGCTGCGCGAGTACGGCATCGCCCCGCCCGGACCGGTGAGCCCCGATGGCGCGGCACCCCTGAAGTTCATGCCGCGCCGCCCGGGTCCCGGCTCGGCCGTGGACTGCCCGCGCTGCGGCAGTGCGCACACCGAGCGGCTCTCCGCCTTTGGCTCCACGGCCTGCAAGGCGATGTACCGGTGCCTCGCCTGCCGCGAACCCTTCGAGCACTTCAAGCCGATCTGAGCGAGCCTGCTGATGACCTCCCTGCATTTCCACCCCCTGCGCGTGCGCGCCGTGCAGCCCGACACCGATGACTCGGTGGTCGTCTCCTTCGACGTGCCCGACGCGCTCGCCGAGACCTTCCGCTTCGAGCCGGGCCAGTACCTGACGCTGCGCCAGGACGTGGCCGGACAGGATCTGCGGCGCTCGTACTCGATCTGCGCCGCAGCCGGCCAGGCACCCCGCGTGGGCGTGCGGCGCGTGCCGGGAGGCGCCTTCTCGAGCTGGCTGCACGCGAGCCTGAAGCCTGGCGACACGATCGAGTGCCTCCCGCCGCAAGGGCGCTTCGGGCATGCGGTGGCCCAGGCGTCCCCGGCGGCCCTGGCTGGCGCGGCGCATCCGGGCGAACTGGCAGGCACTGCGCCGCGCCACGTGCTGGCTGTCGCCGGTGGCAGCGGCATCACACCGATCCTGTCGATCGTGCGCACGCTGCTGGAGCGCTCGCCGCGCACGCGCGTGACGCTGCTCTACGGCAACCGCACGCAGTCCTCCACGATGTTCAAGGAAGAGCTCGAGGACCTGAAGAACGGCCACCTCGCTCGCCTGTCGCTCTATCCGGTCTTCTCGCGCGAGGTGGTGGATGCCCCCGAGGGCTCGCCGCTGGCCGCAGGCCGGCTCGACCGCGCGCGCATCGGCCTGTTCCTGCGCACGCTCGTGGATGCCCGCAGCGTGGACCAGGCCTTCGTCTGCGGCCCCCACGCGCTCAACGACGAGGCCGAGGCGGCCTTGCTCGAGGCCGGGATCGAGCCCTCGCGCATCCACATCGAGCGCTTCGGCATCCCGCCCGAGGTGCGTGGCCTGGCCGATCAGCACGCCGCGCAGGCCGGCGATGCGAACGAGGCGCGCATCGTGATGGTGCGCGACGGGCTCACGCGCGAATTCGGCTTTGCCCAGGGCGACCCGAGCATCCTGGATGCGGCGGCGCGCGCGGGGCTTGACGTGCCCTATTCCTGCAAGTCGGGCGTGTGCGCCACCTGCCGCTGCAAGGTGCTGGAGGGCCAGGTGCGGATGGACCGCAACTTCGCGCTCGAGCCCGCCGACCTGGCTGCCGGGTTCGTGCTCAGCTGCCAGGCTCACCCGCTCACGGAGCGGGTGGTCGTTTCCTTCGACGCGCGCTGAGCACGGCTTTCGGCCTGCACGCGCGCTCGCCTTTCAGCCTGCCCCGATGGCCCGTCCGCGCAGCGCCCAGTACGACACCCAACGCGCGCAGATCCTGGAGGCTGCCGCGCGCGTGTTTGCCGAGCGTGGCTACACCGCGGCCACGATGAACGAGGTGGCCGCCGCGGCAGGCGTTTCGAAGGCGACCCTCTACCACTACTACGGCGACAAGCACGACCTGCTCGAGCAGGTGGCAAGCTCCCACGTGGCGCGGCTGGAGGCGCTGGTGGCCGAGGTCGGCACGCAGGCCCTGGCGCCACCCGAGCACCTGCGCACCCTCGTGGGCAGCTTCCTGCGCGCCTACGGCAACGCGCGCCACGCGCACCGCGTGCTCATCGAGGACGTGAAGTTCCTTGACCCGCAGGCACGCTCGCGGGTGACGCTCGCGCAGCGGCGCGTCGTGGCTGCCTTCGCGCAGGCCATCGGGCAGGCGCAGCCCGGGCTCGACGCGCAGCTGCAGCGCCCCGTGGCGATGCTGCTCTTCGGCATGATCAACTGGACCTTCACCTGGCTGCGCCCGGACGGCGCCTACACGCACGACGCCCTCTCCCCGGTGGTGCTCGCGCTGCTGGAAGGGGGGCTGCCCGCCGCGGCCCAGGCCTGCCCTGCACCTCGCGCCATCCCGGAAACCCGCTGAGTCTGCAGGGGTGGGTCGGTGCGTGCGCTCAACGCGGCGTCGGGCTGGCGTGCGAACGTGCCGGGCATGTCGCAACACGCCAAGGGCACACGCCAGCACACGATCGGCGCTCCGCTGCGCGGACGGGGCATCCTCGCCGAGCGCGAGCACGACCCCTACCGCGACCGGGGCAAGCCTCCAGAGCCTTCCGCCTGTCCGGACTGCGGGGTGGTGTTCCACGACGGGCGCTGGCAATGGCTCACGGCCCCGCCCGAGGCTCACCCGCAGATGTGCCCGGCGTGCCGGCGCGTGCGTGACCGCTTCCCGGCGGGCTTCGTGACGCTGGAAGGGGAGTTCTTCCACGCCCACCGCGGGGAGGTCATGAACCTGGTGCACTCGCACGCACGTCATGTGCGCGAGGAGCATCCCCTGCAGCGGCTGATGGAAGTGGAGGACCGCCAGGACGGCAGCTGCGTGGTGACCACCACCGACCCGCACCTCGCGCGAGGCCTGGGCGAGGCGATCCGCCATGCCTGGCGCGGCGATCTTGCCTTCCATTACGAGCAGGGGCAGACGCTGCTGCGCGTGCACTGGCGGCGCTGAGCGCATGCCCGTGCCCGCACACGCCGTGCGCGGGCACGGGCGCGGATACAGTGGCGGGGGTCGCTCGTCAGGTGAGCGACCCACCCTCCAGGAGGCCGCTGCGATGACCAAGACTGCCCGCGTCTACAAGATCGAACTGCTGATCCGCACGCGCGGCTCGGTGACTTTCCGCGAGCTGCTCGAGGAGCTCGAGGTGTCGCCGGCCACGCTCAAGCGCGATCTGGAGTACCTGCGCGACCAGCTCGGTGCACCCATCGAGTACGACCGCGACAGCAACGGCTACCGGCTCGGGGCCGACTACCGCGGCGAGCGCCACGAGCTGCCCGGGCTGTGGTTCAGCGAGCGCGAACTGCACTCGCTGCTCACTGCGCACCAGTTGCTGAGCGAGCTGGACACGGGCGGTGTCATCAGCCGCCACCTGCACCCGCTGCTGGCGCGCATCCACCAGATGCTCGGCACCGACGACGCCGATGCCAAGCTGCTGCTCAAGCGCGTCAAGATCGTGAGCCCGGCCAAGCGCCCGGTGGCCAGCCGCTTCTTCGAGCTGGTGGGCGAGGCGTTGCAGCGCCGGCGGCGCATCCGCCTGCTGTACCACACGCGCGGGCGCGGCGAACGCGGCTGGCGCGAGGTTTCGCCACAGCGCCTCGTGCACTACCGCCACACCTGGTACGTGGACGCCTGGTGCCACAAGGCCGAAGGAATGCGCCGCTTTGCGCTCGATGCCTTCGAGGAGGCGGAACTGCTCGAGACGCGGGCACGGGACGTGTCCGTCCGGCAGGTGGCCGAGCTGATGGACGCCGGCTACGGCATCTATGCGGGCGCCAGGCGCCAGTGGGCCACCCTCGTCTTCGAGCCCCAGGCCGCGCAGTGGGTGGGCCGCGAGCAGTGGCACCCGGAACAGGAGGGGCAACTGCTCGAGGACGGCCGCTATCAGCTGCGGGTGCCCTATACCGACGAGACCGAACTCGTGATGGATGTGCTGCGCCACGGGGCGCAGGTGCGGGTGGTGGCACCGGCTGCGCTGGTGCGCAACGTGGCGCGCCAGCTGCGCGAGGCGGCGGCGGCCTATGCGGCCTGAGCGCGGCGCAAGTCCGCCGCCACGCTGGGGCGATGCGCGGTGGCCCGGGCGCGCCCGCCCAGGCCGGGTAACAATGGCCGGATGTCTACCCTCTCCACACTTCGCGGCCACCGTCCCGCCCGCCGCACGCGTCGGCTCCTGCTGGGGCTGGCCGCTGCTGCCTGCCTGCCGCTCGTGAGCCCCGCTGCGCACGCGATCGAGGAGCCGTCCTACACGGTCGAGCGCAAGCTCGGCGAAGTCGAGATCCGGGCCTACGCGCCCTACGTGGTGGCCGAGGTGGTGGTGCCGGGCCCGGCCGACAGCGCCGGCAACCGCGCCTTCCCGCTGCTGGCGGGCTACATCTTCGGCCGCAACAAGGGCGAGCGGAAGATGGCGATGACAGCCCCCGTCACGCAAACCGCTGCGCCGATGAAGATGGAGATGACGGCCCCCGTCACGCAGACGGCCGCCGAGGGCGGCTACGTGGTGCAGTTCGTGCTGCCGCGCGAGGTGACGATCGACCGCGCCCCCGAGCCACTGGATCCGCGCGTCAAGGTGCGCGAGGTGCCGGCGGCGCGCTGGGCGACGATCACGTTCTCGGGCCTGTGGTCACCGGACAACTACGAGCGGCACCTGGCGCAGCTGCGCGAGGGGGTGGCCGCCGCGGGCCTGCAGGTGCAGGGCGACCCGATGTGGTCACGCTACGACGCGCCTTGGAAGCCGTGGTTCCTGCGGCGCAACGAGATCTGGCTCTCGCTCAAGTAGGCCAGGCGGCGCGTCGTTTTCAGCCGCTTCGGCCGAGCGCCTCGCGCACGGTGGCCAGGCGCTGGTCCAGGGGCCCACGGGCTTGCACCCATGGCATGGCGAACTCGCGCAGGAGCTCGGTGGTGAGCGCCTGCTGGCGGGCACTGAAGCCTGCATCGCGGCGGGCGCCGTCCTGCACGAAGTCGAAGTCGAGCGCGCACAGCACCGTCAGGTCGTAGGGCCGGCGCGCGAGCGCCTGGAGCTCGGCGGGCGCGTGGCCGTGGTCGAGCAGGCAGTACACGGCAGTGGTCAGCGCCGAGGTGTCGCACACGACCCAGGCCTGGCTGGCGCCGCGCCGTGCGGCGGCCGCGCGTGCCTGCTCGAGGGCCTCCTCCTCCCGCTGCACCTGCACCCGCGCCACCTCGAGGAGCTGCTGCACGCCAAAGGTGCCGCCCACGTCCAGCCACAGCTCGCGCCCGTACTCGGCCACGAACGGCGCGCCGAGCTCGCCTGCCAGCGCCCGCGCCAGCGTCGTCTTGCCTGCGGACTCGCCGCCCAGCAGGCACAGGCGGCGCATCACCGGAGCCGGGGCCAGGCCGGGCACGTCGGGCGGCGCTCCGGGCAGCTCCTCGCCTACCGGGCCTGCACGCGCGTCTGCCTCGTACAGCGGCTCGGGCCTCATGGCGCACGCACCTCGGGCGCGGGCAGGTCGGAGAGGCGGCTCGCCGCGATGCCGTCGCGCCGTGGGTCAGCGGCACCGATCCAGCCCGCTTCGCCGCGTCGGATGAAGGCCGCGCCGCTGAGCAGCGTCGTCTCTTCCACCGTGTGCCCGCGGGCGCGCAGCGGTGCCGCCAGCGCGGCCGCCGGCGTGCCGGCTTCGAGTTGCACGGTGCCTGCGAGCGAGAGGCTCTGGTGGCCACGCGAGACCGCCTGCACGGGGGTGCGCGCGTTGGCGAGCATCTCCACCAGCGCGCGCGCCACGTAGTCGACGATCGGCCCGCCGCCGGCTGCCCCTCCGGCTGCAACCGGCTGGCCCTGCGCATCGAAGACGATGGTGGGCGCCATCGAGGTGACGGGCCGCTTGCGCGGCTCCATCTGGTTGGCCAGGCGCTCGCCCGGGCGCGGCGCGGCGCTGAAGTTCGTCAGTGCGTTGTTGAGCACGAAGCCGTCGGCCATCAGCCGCGCGCCGAAGTTCAGGTTGTTCGTCGTCGTCACCGACACCACGTTGCCCTGCGCATCGGCCACGACGAGCTGGCTCGTCTGCGCGTGGACCATGCCCTCGGTGTCGCTGGCCAGGCCCGCCACCGCCTGCGCCGGACGCCCCGGCTCGGCCTTCGGGTTGGCGCGTGCGGGGTCGATCAGGCGTGCGCGCTCGCGCAGGTAGGCGGCGCTGGCGAGCGCCGCGGTGGGCACGGGCACGAAGTCGGGGTCGCCCACGTGCAGGCGACGGTCGGCTTGCGCGAGCCGCGCGGCTTCGGCGTACAGGTGGGCCACCTGCGGGTCGTCGAGGTCGAAGCGCCCGTTGGCGCGGGCCTCGAGCAGCTGCAGCGTCTGCAGCACCGTCAGCCCGCCAAACGAGGGCGGAGCCATCGTGCACACGCGGTACACGAGGAAGGGTGCACACACCGGCTCACGCTCCACGGGGCG
>CAILKA010000349.1 GCA_903834645.1 uncultured beta proteobacterium | reverse complement strand
GAACCTCCGCGCGCACGAGGTCTTCGCGGATTTCCTCGAAGGCGGCGAAGGCCGGTCCTCGCGCAGGCGGCGCGGCCAGGGGGAAGAGCACCGATTCAGGCAAGGCCTTGCGCTTGCGCAGCCGGTTCACCTTGTCCACCCACTGCCCCCCGTGGGTCAGCACCCGGGTCGAGTCGGCATGCCCAAGGTACAGCGGCTTGATAACCCGGGTGATGGCCTGCCCGCTGCGCTGGACGAACGGGAAATTGACGACGAAGTTATCCGCCTCAACTTTCCCAGGCTGGAAGCTCAGCGCCTCGGCCGGGTCGACGCTTAACAGCATGCGGCGCACGCTGTTCTCCAGGAGCCGCTCCTGGTAGGTCTTGGTCACGAAGCCACGGTCGACGTAGTGGTCGAACAATTCCGCCAAGGTGGCTTTCGGGTCTGCGGCCAGCGCCAGGCGCCGGTCGTCGAACTGAAGCATGGCGTCGCGCGGGCGGGTCAGCTCGGCAAACAGACGTGTAGCCAGATCCAGATCCGGTTGCCGCTTGCGACCGTCCAGGGCAACCCTGCGCAGGTGCCCAGCGAACCGATCGAGCTCTTCGACGAACAGCGCCTTTCCGTTCAGGTACACGCGCCGGTCAAGCTGATGGAAGACCTGGGTGATGCGGGCGTAGGTCTTCAGCAGCTTGTAGCCGAAGAAGCGACCTTCGGGGCACAGCAGCACGACACCGACGTTCGCGAACTCACCAGTCTCGACAAAGGGTCGAAACCGCAGCAAGGCGTATTGACAGGCCAGCTTGTTCACGTCGGGTTCCAGAAGTCGGCGCGGTGACAGCGCATCAGGCAGTCGGAGATCGCCTCCCAGGAGATCTTGGCCGGTACGTCATCGGCCACCCACCACCAAGCCTCGGGGATGCTAGCACGCAGGGTCGGCAAGGGCTGGAGCACCCTGTCCATGCGTCGCACATAGGCCGCCCGGCGGTCGAAGTCGGCGAAGACGCTGTTCCAGCGGTCGGCAAAGACATGCAGCTCGGCGAACTGGTGGGCGTCGAAGTCCGGGTCGAAGGCCAGGTTATGGTCGATCACCGCGAGCGCATCAGCCTGCATGTCCCACAGCAGATTCGGGTTGCCGCCGTTATCGGTCAAAGCACGATCCTGGTTACGGATCCACCAGTCGAATACGAGGATGTCGCGGCCCAGGTCTTCCGACACCCGATCGCGTGTGATGCGCGTCAGTTCCTGGGCATGGGGCAAATTTCGCGATGCGAAGACCACACCTTCGCCAAGCTCCGCGAGGTCAGGCAAGCCCTTCCCTGTCATCAAGGCGGCCGGCACCTCGGCCAACACAAAATCCTGCACGGGCAAGCCGAAAGCCCGCGCGAGTTGCCCGGCCACCCACTCGCTGACCAGACTGTGGCGGCCGGCACCGGCGCCCTTGACGTAGTAGGTCTCGCCGTCGTCACCTACGCAGATGAATGGACGGGTCATTCCCGAGCGTGATCGGCCCAACACCTGCTCGATGATCACGGTCGGTGTTGCCATCGCAAGGCCCCGTCAGGTTTCGGCGGCGACCAGTGCGTCGGCAAGGCGCGACTGCGTGGCTTGGCTGGCCTCCACCACGGCTAACGGGATGTTCGTCTTGTAGAGGAGCGCGTAGTCGGCCCGCAGCACCGTGGCCGCGTCACGCCGGGCCG
>CAILKA010000348.1 GCA_903834645.1 uncultured beta proteobacterium | reverse complement strand
TGTGGGTGTTCAGGGCCGTGATGGCATTGCTGGTGTCGCCCCTGGGCACGGCGCTGTTGCTGATCTCCTCAGGGCTCGTCGTACTCCTGCTCGCATCCGAGCGGAGGCGGCGCTTGCGCCGGGCAGCCGGATGGGCCGCCCTTTGCGGGCTCGCCTGGCTGTGGCTGTGGGCCACGCCAGCGGCCAGCCATGCGCTGCGCGCGATGATCGAAGCCCAAGCGGGGCCATCCGACGTGCAGGCGCTGCAGCCGACAGAGGTGGCGGTGGTGCTGGGTGGCGGAGTCTCGGGGCTACGGCCTGGGGTACGGCTAGTCCCCGATCGGGATTCGGCCGCCAACCGCGTGTGGCACGGTGCGCAGCTATATCGTGCCGGGCACGCTCGTGTGCTGCTCCTCTCGGGTGGGCAGATGCGAGCTGACGAGGAGCCCGAATCGATGGCCATGCAAGCCTTGCTGCGACACCTAGGCATACCCGAGGCGGCCACGCTGCTCGAAAGCCGCAGCACCACCACGCGCGAAAACGCCCGCTACAGCGCGGAAATCGTGCGCCAGCGGGGCCTCAAGCGCATCACCCTCGTGACCTCGGCGCTGCACATGCGGCGCGCCCGGCTGGAGTTCGAGCGGGTCGGGCTGGAAGTGCAGCCGGCTGCCACGGACTTCGAGTCGCTGGGGCGCCGCACCGTCGCGCGCGACTGGATTCCCAGCACCGAGGCGCTGGACTCGAGCGCCCGCGCTTTCAAGGAGGTGGTGGGGTACTGGGCGGTGAAGGTCAGAACACTCGTTCCCTGAGGACCTGCATGAGGTACTGCCCGTACCCGTTCTTGAGCAGCGGCTGCGCCTGACGCTCCAGCTGCTCCGCACTGATCCACCCGCTGCGGTAGGCGATCTCCTCCGGGCACGCCACCTTCAGCCCCTGGCGCTTCTCGAGCGTGGCGATGAACTGGCTGGCCTCCATGAGGCTGTCGTGCGTGCCGGTATCGAGCCAGGCGTAGCCGCGGCCCATGATCTCCACGCTCAGTTGCTGTTGCTGCAGGTAGGTGGCGTTCACGGTGGTGATTTCGAGCTCTCCGCGCGCGCTGGGGCGGATGCTCGCGGCGATGTCGCACACCTGCTCGTCGTAGAAGTACAGGCCCGTGACGGCGTAGTTGCTCTTGGGGGCGCGGGGCTTTTCCTCGATGGAAAGCGCGCGCTTCTCTCCGTCGAACTCCACCACGCCGTAGCGCTCGGGGTCGTGCACGTGGTAGGCGAAGACGGTGGCGCCCGCCTCGCGCGAGGCTGCTCGCTGCAAGGCAGGCTGCAGGTCGTGGCCGTGGAAGATGTTGTCGCCCAGCACCAGCGCGCTGGGGGCGCCGCCCACGAAACCGCGCCCGAGGATGAAAGCCTGCGCCAGCCCATCGGGGCTGGGCTGCACGCAGTAGCTCAGGTTCAGGCCCCACTGCTCGCCGCTGCCCAGCAGCTGCTCGAAGCGCGGGGTGTCTTGCGGGGTGCTGATGACGAGGATGTCGCGGATGCCCGCGAGCATCAGGGTGCTCAGAGGGTAGTACACCATCGGCTTGTCGTAGACGGGCAGCAGCTGCTTGCTCACCGCGAGTGTTGCCGGGTGCAGCCGGGTGCCGGAGCCGCCGGCGAGGATGAGGCCTTTGCGGGGCATGGGGGTCAGTTCAGTACGCGTTCGCCGTGGACGACGATGGGCTGGCCAGTGGCGTGCGAGTACAGCACATCAGGGCAAAGGTCTGCCCCGTTGGGCCAGACAACGGTGCCCAGCTCGTGATCTACCCTGACTTGCTGGAAGTACTCATCATCCTTCAGGGGCGCAAACACACCCTCGTAGCGGCGCACCACGCTGTCGAGCTCCAGAACGGCTTCAACGCCGTCGGAAAAGATCAGGTGCAGCCGGCGGCCAGGGAGGGGGTGGGCTTTGGAGACGTCTACGTTGAACATGGGCTACTCCAGCGGCGGAATCTTCAGGAGTTCAACCTGCTGCCGTGCAAGCTCCCAATCTTGCATCAGTTCCTGCTGGTGCTGACTGGCCCACTCCATGACCAGCCCCAAGGCCTTTGGCGGAAAGTGGCCAGCGAGCACCCCCAGCGAGCGAATATCGATTTCGACTCTGAACGCACCGTATCGGGCATGGAAATGCGGCGGGTTGTGATCGTCGTAGAACATCGCGATCACGATACCGAGGAATCGGCTGATTTCTGGCATGGCGAGTCCAAGGCTACCGTTCGGGGCGCCTGCTCACAGCGGCACACCTGTGCTGCGGGCAATGCGGTGGATGGGGCGGGAGCCGGGCTCGCCCCTTGCCACGATCAGGTCCACATCCAGGTCGAGATGGTCAGCGAGGTCTGACTGCGTCCTGAGTTCGTCGGCAAGGCCTACCGCATGAGTCGGCTCGACGTAGAGATCCACATCGCCGCCACGCCGCGTGTCGTCTGCCCGCGAGCCGAACAGCCAGATGCGCGAACCCTCGCCCATCGCCGCGCGGATGCGCTGGGCGATGTACTGGGCTTGGGATTCGGTGAGGCGCATGGG
>CAILKA010000347.1 GCA_903834645.1 uncultured beta proteobacterium | reverse complement strand
GGCGGCAGCGCCACCGCGCGCGTGCTGCCCGACCCCTTCGGCCAGGCGGTGGTGCTGCAGGTCGAGGACTCCGGGCCGGGCGTGCCGCAGGCCGAGCGCGAGCTCATCTTCCAGCCCTTCTACCGGGCGCTGGGCACCGGCGTGGACGGCACGGGGCTGGGCCTGGCGATCGTGCAGGAGATCGCCCAGCAGCACGGCGCGCAGGTGACGGTGGACGACGCGCATCCGCGCCCGCTGCCTCCAGGCGCGCGGGCCGGGGCGCTGTTCACGGTGCGCTTTCCCGTGGAGGCCGCCGGGCGCGGGCCCGGCACGGGGCCGACCCTCAGGACTGGATGAGCTGGCGGTTGCGCGCCACCGACATGAGGATGCCCAGGCCCAGCCCGAGCGTGACCATCGCCGTGCCGCCATAGCTGACGAAGGGCAGCGGCACGCCCACCACTGGCAGGATGCCGCTGACCATGCCCATGTTGACGAAGGCATAGGTGAAGAAGCTCAGCGTCACCGCGCCGGCCAGCAGCCGCGCAAAGAGCGTGGGCGCCAGCGCCGCGATCATCAGGCCGCGCAGGATCAGCACCGTGAAGCCCACGAGCAGCGCGAGCACCCCGAGCAGCCCGAACTCCTCGGACAGCGCCGCGAAGATGAAGTCGGTCGTGCGCTCGGGGATGAATTCCAGGTGCGTCTGCGTGCCCTGCATGAAGCCCTTGCCGAACAGGCCGCCCGAGCCGATGGCGATCATGCCCTGGATGATGTGGAAGCCCTTTCCCAGCGGGTCCTTGGTGGGGTCCAGCAGCGTGCACACGCGGTTCTTCTGGTACTCGTGCAACACCCGCCAGTCCACGCCGGGCTCGCAGATATGCGGCCCGGCCAGCACGATCGCGACGATGCCCGCCGCCGCGAGCACGAGCGCCGGCACCACCAGGCGCCAGCTCAGCCAGGCAAAGAAGATCACGTACAGGCCCGAGGAGGCTATCAGCAGCGCCGTGCCCAGGTCGGGCTGCTTCATGACGAGCAGGGTCGGGACGGCCAGGATCAGCCCGGCCAGGGCGAAGTCCACCGGGCGCAGCTGGCCCTCGCGGCGCTGGAACCACCACGCGAGCATCAGCGGCAGCGCGATCTTCATCATCTCGCTGGGCTGGATCACCACGCCCAGGTCGAGCCAGCGCGTCGCACCCTTCTTCGTGATGCCCAGGAGCGCGGTGGCCACGAGCAGCACGAGGCCCAGCGCGTAGAGCGGCACGGCCAGCGCCATGAGCCGCTGCGGGGGCAGCTGCGCCACGACCAGCACCACGGCCAGGGCGATCAGCATGTTGCGCCCATGGTCGACGAAACGCGTGCCGTGGTCGAAGCCGGCCGAGTACATCACGAGCAGGCCCAGGGCGGCCAGCCACAGCGCCGCCAGCGCCAGCGGCGCATCAAAGCCCCGCACCAGGGGACGCAGCCGCTCGCGCAGGCTGGGGCGCTCGAAGACCGCGCTCACCGGGCGTCCCCCGCCACCGAGCCCGGCACGAGGTCTTCGGCGCGGCGCGGCGTGCCCATGGGTGCGGCCGAGCGGCCCAGCCGCGTCGCGGCCAGATCCTCCTGGCTCGGCACCTGGCCCAGCAGCACGTAGTCGAAGACCCGGCGCGCGATCGGCGCGGCCGCCT
>CAILKA010000346.1 GCA_903834645.1 uncultured beta proteobacterium | reverse complement strand
CTGGCGCTCGGCGCTCATCTCGGCTTCGGCCTCCTGCAGCATCTGCCCGATGGAGGCGATGCCGCCTCCCGCGGGACGAGCCGGGCGCGACGCCGCGGGAGCCGCCTCGCGCGGCGCCTCGAAGCGACGCGCAGCCGTGCCACCACCCGAAGCAGAGGCGGCTGGCCGGCCCGAGGCCGCCATGCGGAACGGTTGCGCGGGAGCGGCTGCACCCGACGTCAAGGGCACCCCGTCGAGCTCCGCCTTGCGGCGCCGCAGCATGCGCTCGCGCACGTAATCCTGGAACGACAGCGTGCTCATCGCCAGGCGCTCGGCGTCCTGGTCGGGGCTCGTCTGCTCGAGCGCCGCCTGCGCCTCGGTGTAGCCGGGCGTCGGGTCCCCAGGCGGCATCTGGGCGGCTGCGCGGTCGCGCAGCGAACGGCTGGATGCACCCGGGGCGCGACGCGCACCCGAGCCCGAGCCCGAGCCCGACGGCGCCGCCGCAGCCGCTGCCGCAGAGGGGGCCGGCGCGCCACCGGCCGCAGGAGCCGCCACGCGCTCGAACTCGAACACCGAATCGGGCGGCATCGCCAGCATTTCCACGCCCTCGTTGCACGGCCGGGTGGAGACGACCACCGCCTCGTCACCGAAGGCCTGCCGGACCAGGGCCAGCGCATCGCGCGAACTGCGCGCCACAAATCGCTTCACGTTCATGCCGGAGCTCCGATGATCGAACCGATGCGGATCGTGTGGGTATCAGGTATCTCGCTGTGGGCCAGCACCTTCAGGCGTGGCGCGGCGCGACGCAGCAGCCGGGCCACCTGCGAGCGGATCGCGTCGGGCACTAGCAGGCAGGCGGGCACGCCGAGGTCTTCCTGCTGGCGCGCCGTGTCGGCGGCACCGCGTGCCAGCGCATCGGCCACGCCGGGGTCGAGCGCGGAGCCGGCGCTGCTCGACAGCGCCTGCATCACCAGCCGCTCGAGGTCGGGATCGAGCGCGATGACGTCGAGCTCGCGCTGCGGCCCGTAGATGTGCTGGACGATGGCCGGGGCGAGGTGCACGCGCACCAGGCGCGCCAGCTCCACCGGATCGGACACGTTGCCGGCGTACTCGGCCAGGCACTCCACGATGGAGCGCATGTCACGGATGTGCACGCCCTCCTCCAGCAGGAGCTGCAAGACCTTCTGTACCGCTGCCACCCCGATCATCTTGGGCACCACATCCTCGATCAGCTTGGGCGCGAGCTTGGTCACGTGGTCCACCAGGGCCTGGGTCTCCACGCGGCCAAGCAGCCTTGCCGCATTCACTTGCATCAAGTGTGAGAGGTGGGTGGCCACGACGGTCGGGCAATCAACCACCGTAAATCCACTCATTTGGGCCATCTCGCGGCTGCGCTCCTCGATCCACACGGCGGGCAGGCCGAAGGCGGGGTCGGTGGTTCGGGTGCCCGGCAGCTGCTGCGTGGCGCCGCCGGGGTTGATGGCCAGCAGCATCCCCGGATAGGCCTCGCCCTCCCCGATCACGGCACCGCGCAGCAGCACCCGGTACATGCTGGGCTTGAGGTCCACGAGGTTGTCGCGGATGTGCACGGGCGGGGGCAGGAAGCCCACGTCCTGCGCGAACTTCTTGCGCACGCCCTTGATACGGGTGAGGAGCTCGCCGTTGCGGCTCTTGTCCACCAGCGCCACGAGCCGGTACCCCACCTCCAGGCCCAGTGTGTCCACCGGCTGCAGGTCGTCCCAGCTCGCCTCGGCATTGGCCCGCTCGACCTCGGCTGCGGCCGCAGGCGCGGGAGGTGGCGGCGCCTTGCGGCGCCGGTTCACGGCCCAGGCCATCGCGGCCAGCCCGCCCGCGATGAAGAGGAACACGAGGTGCGGCATGCCCGGCACCAGGCCGAGCGCGCCCACGATGCCTGCGGTGGTGCCGATGGTGCGCGGGGAATCGAAGACCTGGGTGCGGATCTGCGTGCCCACATCCTCTTCCTTGCCCACGCGCGACACCACCATCGCTGCCGACACCGAGATCAGCAGCGCCGGGATCTGGGCCACCAGGGCATCGCCCACGGCCAGCAGGATGTAGCTGCGCGCGGCGTCGCCGGCGGAGAGGTCGTGCTGGCCCATGCCGATGGCAAAGCCGCCGATGATGTTGATGAACAGGATCAGCAGGCCCGCCACGGCATCGCCGCGCACGTACTTGCTCGCACCGTCCATCGAGCCGAAGAACTCCGCCTCGTCGGCCACCTCGGCGCGGCGGCGCTTGGCCTCCTTCTCGTCGATGATGCCGGCGTTGAGGTCGGCGTCGATGGCCATCTGCTTGCCCGGCATCGCATCCAGGGTGAAGCGCGCGCCGACCTCGGCGATCCGCTCCGCGCCCTTGGTGACGACGATGAAGTTGATCACCACCAGGATCGCGAACACGAGCAGACCCACGGCGAAGTTGCCGCCGATCAGGAAGTGGCCGAAGGCCTCGATGACCTTGCCGGCTGCACCCGGGCCGTTGTGGCCCTCGAGCAGCACCACGCGCGTGGAGGCCACGTTGAGCGACAGCCGCATCAGGGTCGTCACCAGCAGCACCGCGGGCAGCGCGGCGAAGTCCAGCGGCCTGACCATGCTCGCGGCCACCATCATCACCATCAGCGACAGCGCGATGTTGAAGGTGAAGAGCACGTCCAGCGCCAGGGGCGGCAGCGGCAGCACCATCATCGCCAGGATCAGGACGATGAAGAACGGCGCCATCAGCCCCTTGACCAGGGCGGCGCGGGAGCCCAGCTGGGCCTGCAGGCTTGAGATCCAGGCGTTCATGCGGAATCAGCAGCGTTGGAAGGGCTGTCGGTGGCGGCCGGCTGCGCAGGGCGCCGGGTCTTGGGATCGAGGGCCTCGGGCACCTCCACGGCGCGCAGGGGCCCGGGCGCCGCGCCCTGCCCCGACATCGAGCTGCGCAGCTGGAACACCCAGGCCAGCACCTGCGCGACAGCCGCGAACAGCGCCGCCGGCACCTGCTGGTCCACCTCGGTATGCGCGTAGAGCGCACGGGCCAGCGGCGGCTGCTCGAGCACCGGCACGTTGGCCGCGTGCGCGGCGTCGCGGATGCGGAAGGCCATCAGGTCGGCCCCCTTGGCCACCACCTTCGGCGCGGCCATGGTCTCGGCGTCGTACTGCAACGCCACGGCGAAGTGGGTCGGGTTCATCACCACCAGGTTCGCCTTGGGCACTGCCGCCAGCATGCGCCGGTTGGACGCCTCGCGCATGCGCACCTTGATCTTGGACTTCACCTCGGCGTTGCCCTCGGCGTCCTTGTGCTCGTTCTTGGCCTCCTGGTGACTCATGCGCAGCTGGCGCATCAGCATGAAGCGCTGCAGCGGCACATCCAGCACGGCCACGCACCCGAGCGCGATGAGCAGCAGCACGATCCCGCCCCACACCAGGCTGCCCGCGAAGCCGAGCGCAGCCGGCAGGGGCATGCCCAGCACGTGGGTGAAGCGCTCGAAATTGGCCTGCACGTAGAGCCACCCGATCAGCCCGAGCAGCAGCGCGAGCGCGCAGGCCTTGAGCGTCTGGCCCAGCTGCGACAGCGAGAACAGGCGGGCGATGCCGGAGATCGGGTCGAACTTCGACAGCTTGGGCTGCAGGGCCTTCCAGGAGAAGTTCCAGCCGCCCGAGCCCACGCTCGCGACGACGCCCGCCAGCAGCATCAGCACCCCCAGCGGCATCGCGCCCATGAGGAACTGCCACGTGCCGTCGGCCAGCCGGTCGCTCATCGCATGGGGATTGGCCAGGGTTGCGGCGTCGAACTTCAACAGCCTCGTGACGACCCCGCGCAGCCAGTCCACCGTCTGGGGCGCCGTCACGACGATGGCCAGCCCGCCGATGAAGCAGGCCGCAAAGTGCCCGAGGTCGCGCGAGCGCGCGACCTGGCCGTCTTCGCGAGACTTCTGGATCTTCCGCTGTGAGGCGGGTAGTTGTTTGTCCTGGGCGCTGTCAGCCATGGCGGGTGGGCCCTCTATAGGGCTCACCGATGGTGCCTCAGCGCCTCCCGGACTTGAGTGCGATCAAGGGGGCTTTCACCCCGGTATTCCCGGCGCACGGCCGGCGGTGGGCGCGGGGGCCGGTGCGGCTGCCGGAACCACCGGGCGCACCGGTTCGACCCATGCGGGCCGAGCCGGCGGAGCGGGGGGCACATCCGCACCCGCAACCTCGCTGACCGGGCCCTTGGAGAGCCGCTCCTGCGCTTCGCGGGTGAGAACCGAGATGCTGATGCGCCGGTTGACCGCCGCCGTCGGGTCGTCCAGGTTGAGGGGCTGGCTGGCAGCCAGGCCCAGCACGCGCATCACCCGCTCGTCGGTGAGGCCCACCGCGTGCAGCTCGCGCCGCGAGGCGTTGGCGCGGTCGGCCGAGAGCTCCCAGTTGCCGTAGCCGGTGCCTCCGCCCTGGTAGGGCATGGAGTCGGTGTGGCCCTCGAAGATGACCTTGTTTGGCACCTTCACCAGCGCCACACCGATCTCGCGCAGCAGGTCGCGCATGTAGGGCTGCATCACGGCGCTGCCGCTGGCGAACATCGGCTTGCCCTCATCGACGATCTGGATGCGCAGGCCCTCGGGCGTCATGTCGAGCTTGATCTGGGCGCCGAGCGCTGCCAGGGTCGGGTTCTCCGAGATGCGCTTGGCGACCTCCGCCTTCAGCTCCTCCAGCCGCACACGCTCGGCGCGCGCCTGCTCGGCCTTGAACTGGTGCAGGCTGATCGTGTCGCGCCGCGCGTCCTGCTCCCCGCGCTTGACCTGCCCGACCGCGCGCGACAGGTCCTGGCCGCCGCCGCGGATCACGTGGGAGGAGTCGCCCGAGCCCGAGCCGCCCGTCAGGGAGACCTTCAGCGGCGAGTTGAAGTAGTCGGCGATGCCCTTGCGGTCGCCCTCGGTGGTGCTGCCCAGCAGCCACATCAGCAGGAAGAAGGCCATCATCGCCGTGACGAAGTCGGCGTAGGCGATCTTCCAGGCGCCGCCGTGGTGGCCGTGCGCGCCCTTCTTGATCCGCTTGACGATGATCGGCTGGAGCTTGCTGCCGTCCTTGGCCATGGCTACTTCTTTCCCTTGACCTGCTTCTCGAGCTCTTGGAACGAGGGCCGATCGGTGGAGTACAGCACCTTGCGTCCGAACTCGATGGCCACCGCGGGCGAGTAGCCCTGCATGCTCGCCAGCAGCGTCACCTTGATGCACTGGTAGGACTTGCCTGCCTCGTCCACCTTCTGGTCGAGCAGGCCCGCCAGCGGTTCGACGAAGCCGTAGGCCAGAAAGATCCCGAGGAAGGTTCCCACCAGCGCCGCGCCGATCATCCCGCCCAGCACTGCAGGAGGCTGTCCGACCGACCCCATCGTGTTGACCACGCCCAGCACCGCCGCCACGATGCCGAAGGCAGGCAGCCCCCCGGCCATTCGCTGCAGCGCAGCCACCGGTGCGTGCGCCTCGTGGTGGTGGGTGTCGATCTCGCTATCCATGAGCGACTCGATCTCGTGGGCGTTGAGGTTGCCCGAGACCATCATCCGCATGTAGTCGGTCACGAACTCCATCAGGTGGTGATCAGCCAGGATGGTCGGGAAGCGCTTGAAGACGGCGGACTTCTCCGGCTCCTCGACATCCGACTCGATGGCCATCAGGCCTTCCTTGCGTGCCTTCTGCAGGATCTCGTACAGCAGCGTGAGCAGCTCCATGTAGTGCTGCTTGTTGATCTTGCTGCCCTTGAAGCATTGCGCCACGCCCGCCACGGTGGACTTGATCACACCCATCTGGTTGTTCACCAGGAACGCACCGATGGCTGCGCCGAAGATGGTCGTCATCTCGAAGGGCAGCGCCTTGAGCACGACGCCGATGTTGCCGCCGTGGGCGACGAACACCCCGAACACGCATGCCAGCGCCACCACCCAGCCAATGATCACGAACATGAAGAGCCTTCCCTCGCCTGAGCACGCCGGCACGCCACGCGGCCGGACGACTGTCTTATCGGCGCGCCGGCGCCTTCATTGAGGCCACCGCCGCGGACATGCGCTCAGATGAGCGCGATCAGTCGAGCGTGCGCCGGGCGGACCTTGATCCGCGTGCGGTTGACCGAGGTCTTCACGGCAAAGCGCGGCAGCGCGGTGTCGCGCAGGATCGGTTCGCCCAGCGGTGCACCGGTGGAGGTGATGAGGCTGGCCACCAGCGGCAGGTTCGCGCGCTTGCCGCGCGAGACCACCACCCCGAGCTCGCCCGAGTTCAGCTCCACGAAGCTGCCCGGCGGGTACAGGCCCAGCGCCTTGATCAGAGCCTGTCCGAAGAGATCCGGGCGCCCGTCGGCGCCGATGCAGGCCTCTTTGGCGGCCCGCACCGGCGACATCGGCGGACGCACGCGCCGCCGGCTCATCTTGGCGGTGAAGATGTCCACGCGGCGCAGCAGCCGCGCCACCTGGGTCTCCAGGGGCAGCTCGGTGATCACCTCGCCCGGCTCCTCCGGCGCGTGGTGGCGGCGCACCGCCTCGAGCCACAGCGAGTCTGTCACGCCCTCATGCTGCAGCAGGTCGGCCGAACGCTCGGGGTGGCTGTCGATCTGCTCGCGCATCTGCTCGGTGGGCGTCAGGTCGGCCTCGGCCAGCAGGTCCTGCAGCCGCGACATCGCCACGTTCATCGTCAGCGCGGCGTTGCCCGCGGAGCTGCACTGCTCGGGGCTCCAGCCCAGGATCTCGCCGGCCCGCTCCATCACGAGCATGGTCAGCAGCGCGTGGCGGCTCGAGTAGCTCGTGACCGTATCGCCGCAGGTGTAGACGAGGTAGTACAGGCAGGCGTCCGCACGGCGTTGGCCGAGATGGCGTGCACGCGCCTGCACCGCCTGCGCCTGGGCCAGCCAGGGCTCGCCAGGCTGCACGTCGCGCAGCGCCGCATCCAGGGCGGTGACGAGTTCTTCCCACTGATCCGGCAGCGGGAGAGCCGCGCGCGTATCCTGCGACGACTGTGCCAGTTGCTTGGGCTGGGCGCTGGCCACCGCCCCGAGCGTGCCGTTGCGGCGCAGCGCCTCGTCCACCGCGGCGCCCATGCGCCGCTCCCAGTCGGCCACCTCCTGCGCGTCGGCGCAGACCTCGTTGGCCAGCAGTTCCTGCAGGCGATCGGGGCTGCTGATGGACTGACCAGCCGAAAGCAGCAGCCGGCCCTCGGGCGCGTACAGCCCGAACGGCAGCGCCTGGTTCAGCGCCAGGCGTTCGCGATCGAAGGGCACCAGTTTTTTCAACGCTCGATACTCCGGGCCGGCAAGCGACCATGACCAATCGGAGCCCGGCTGGATGGGCCCCGTGTCCTGGGAGAATCGGCGGATGCCGGGGGAACTTGAGGGCCCGGCACCACAAAAGATGCCGCCCTCAGCACCAATTTGGTGCGCCCCTACGCGTCCTGCGGCTCGGCGCGGTAGCCGCCGATCTGCAGTGCGCCCTCCGTGCGGCCCTTGCCGGCGCGGGCCGGCGGGTTGCACAGGCCGCACACGTAGTGGCGAGCGATCTCGTGCGGGTGGCTCACGAAGTGGCCGCCGCAGCAGGAGCACTTCGTCATCGTCAGCATGCCGTTGTCGGCGAACTTCACCAGGCGCCAGGCGCGGGTGAGCGACAACATCGGCTCCAGGCCCTGCACCTTGACCTCCTCGAGGTAGAGCTTGTAGGCCTTGATGACGGCGTCGATCTCCTCGAGCGCCGCGACCTTGTTCAGGTACTCGTGGATGTTCAGGAACAGGCTGGCGTGGATGTTGGGCTGCCAGGTCATGAACCAGTCGGTGGAGAACGGCAGCTGCCCCTTGCTCGGGCTCTTGCCCGCCACTTCCTTGTACAAGCGCAGCAGCCGCTCGTAGCTCAGGTCGGTCTCGCTCTCGAGCACCTGGAGCCGTGCCCCGAGGTTGATCAGTTCGACCGCGCGTTCGATCTGGCGGGCTTCGTCGAGGATGCTCTTGGTGCGGGGCATGGTCGTTCGTCCGGTAGGAGGGGGAGAAGGCCGCTCAGGCGGCTTCCTGGTGGCGGCCGGCCATCAGGATGCTGGCGTGCAGGCGCTTGACGCTGTCGCTGGCAGTGGCCGACTTGCCGTGATTGGTCAGCAGGCCCCAGACGATGTCGTCTTCCATGCGGAAGCGGCACAGCAGCTGGTTGCCGCCGGCGATCTTCATGACCTGCGCCGGCGTCAGCAGGGCCAGCATCGTGGCCGTGTCCTCGCTGATGCCCAGGCGGAAGAGCGCCTGCTCGCGGTCCTGGCGGATGAGGGTCTGGGCGAGCATCAGATAGGACAGGTTGGCTTCCCTGATCTCGTCGAGCATCTGTTCGTTCGTCATCGCGTTTCTCCGTCTGTTCCGGCGATCGATCTCTCGATCTGGCTGCTGTTTGCCGTTTGTCTTGGCGTGGAGAGAACTTTATCCACCGCTCCCGGGCACAGACAGCAGTCGGCTTCCTCAACTTGAGTCGGCGCGCATCCATGGGAGCTGTCAGGCAAATTCCTACACGGGCGTCGGGCCGGGCGGGCGCTGCTCCCTGCCCTGCCTCTCACGCGGGCCGCGAAACCGCGCTTCAATTCCGGCGTTCACGAGGGGCCGGCTGCGCCTACGATGCCGTGCATGATGGCCCAGTGTCACCTCCGATGAACCGCGTGGCGCTCGTCGTGATCGCGCGCAACGAGGCCGGCCGCATCGAGCGGCTGCTGCGCAGCGTGGCGCCCTGGGTCGACGAGATGGTGGTGCTCGACACCGGCTCCACCGACGACACACCCGCGCTGGCGCGCGCAGCCGGCGCGCGCGTAGGCCACTACACCTGGGCTGACGACTTCGCCGCCGCG
Source organism: uncultured beta proteobacterium (assembly GCA_903834645.1). Taxonomy (GTDB): domain Bacteria; phylum Pseudomonadota; class Gammaproteobacteria; order Burkholderiales; family Burkholderiaceae_C; genus Rubrivivax. The sequence continues at coordinate 1,070 of CAILKA010000346.1, read as the reverse complement.
CGCAACGCTGCGCTCGATCTCGCCGGGGCCGACTGGCACCTCGTGCTCGATGCCGATGAGTGGCTCGTCGAGGGCGGCCTCTTCCTGCGGGAGCTCAAGGGGTTGCGGCCCGACTTCGTGGGCACGGTCCGCCTGGAGAACCACTCCGGGCCCGACGGCAGCGTGCGCACCGTGGAGCGCCTCACGCGGCTGCTGCCCGGCTCCGTGCGCTACGAGGGCAAGGTGCACGAGCAGCCCGCGCATGCCCTGCCCGGCCGCGCCACCCCGCTGCACGTGGAGCACGACGGCTACCTGCCCGCCGCCCTCGTGGCCAAGCACGGGCGCAACCGCCGGCTGCTGCGCGAGGCCGTGGCCATCTCGCCCGCAGACCCCTACCTCTGGTACCAGCTCGGCAAGGACGCCTCCGTCTACGACGAGCACGCCCCGGCCGAAGAAGCCTTCGCACAGGCGCGCTCGCGCATGACCGGGCAAGAGCCCTGGCTCATCGACCTCGTGGTGCGGCGCCTGCACGGGCTCACGCGGCTGGGCCGGCATGAGCAGGGGCTGGAGGTGGCGCTGGCCGAGAAGGCGGCCTGCGGCGGCTCACCGGACTTCCACTTCGCCTGCGGCGGGCTCTTGCTCGACTGGACGGGACGCGCGCCCGAGCAGGCCGCGATGCTGCTCGAGTCTGCCGAGGCTTGCTGGAGGCGCTGCCTGGAGATCGGCGAGCGGCCCGACATCCCGGGCGCAGTGCTCGGGCGCGGGGGGGCGCTGGCGGCGTTCAACCTGGCGTTGGTGTGTGAGGGGACGGGGAGGCTCGAAGAGGCGCGGGAGTTGCGCGGACGGTACGCGCTCGAGGCAACAGGGCTTCGGACCTGACCGGCCTCGATCGCGGCCCCCTGGCTGCGGAGCAGCTCGGCGCACCCCGCCATGCAACTTGGATCCGTCTACCGGTGACGGGCGCAGCCCGTGATGCGCGGATTACCTGCCCGAAAGCCTGCGTTATCTCGGCTCAACTGCGCGCGTAGGCGCCAAGAATGCGCAGCATCAATGGCCCGTCGCGGCCACCGAAGGAGCCGACGTGATCGAGG
>CAILKA010000345.1 GCA_903834645.1 uncultured beta proteobacterium | reverse complement strand
TGCGCTGCGCGAAGACGGGTTCGAGACCATCATGGTCAACTGCAACCCGGAGACGGTCTCGACCGACTACGACACGTCCGACCGCCTTTATTTCGAGCCGGTGACGCTGGAGGACGTGCTCGAGATCGTGGACAAGGAAAAGCCCGAGGGCGTGATCGTGCAGTTCGGTGGCCAGACGCCGCTCAAGCTCGCGCTCGACCTCGAGCGCGCCGGCGTGCCCATCATCGGCACCACGCCCGACTCCATCGACATCGCCGAGGACCGCGAGCGCTTCCAGAAGCTGCTGCACGAGCTGGGCCTCAAGCAGCCACCCAACCGCACCGCGCGCACCGAGGAGCAGGCGCTGGCGCTCGCACGCGAGATCGGCTACCCGCTCGTAGTGCGGCCGAGCTACGTGCTGGGCGGCCGTGCGATGGAGATCGTGCACGGCGACCGCGACCTGGAGCGCTACATGCGCGAGGCCGTGCGCGTGAGCGAGAAATCCCCCGTGCTGCTGGACCGTTTCCTCGACGACGCGATCGAGGTCGACGTGGACTGCGTGGGCGACGGCACCGAGGTGATGATCGGCGGCATCATGGAGCACGTGGAGGCCGCCGGCATCCACTCGGGCGACTCGGCCTGCTCGCTGCCGCCCTACACCCTGAGCGCCGCGCTGCAGGACGAGATGCGTCGCCATACCACGCTGATGGCCCGCGCGCTGAATGTCGTGGGCCTGATGAACGTGCAGTTCGCGATCCAGGGCGAGGGCGCGGATGCGGTCGTCTATGTGCTGGAGGTCAATCCGCGCGCCTCGCGCACCGTGCCCTTCGTGAGCAAGGCCACCAGCCAGCCCCTGGCCAAGATCGCCGCGCGCTGCATGGCCGGGCAGAAGCTGGCCGAGCAGCGCGCCCGCCACGGCGTGCGCGGCGAGGTGGTGCCGCCCTTCTTCAGCGTCAAGGAGGCGGTGTTCCCCTTCAACAAGTTCCCGGGCGTGGACCCGATCCTCGGCCCCGAGATGCGCTCCACGGGCGAGGTGATGGGCGTGGGCCGCACCTTCGGCGAGGCGATGCTCAAGAGCCAGCTGGGTGCGGGCTCGCGCCTGCCGGCGTCGGGCACCGTCGTGCTGACCGTCAAGAGTGGCGACAAGGCGCGGGCGGTGGAGGTGGCGCGGGAGCTGCACGGGCTGGGCTTCACGCTCGTGGCCACGCGGGGCACGGCAGCCGCGATTTCCGCCGCCGGCGTGCCGGTGCGCGCCATCAACAAGGTCAAGGATGGCCGGCCGCACATCGTCGACCTCGTCAAGGCGGGCGAGATCCAGCTCGTCTTCACGACGGTGGACGAGACGCGTGCCGCGATCGCCGACTCGCGCTACATCCGGCAGGCCGCGCTGGCCAACCGCGTCACCTACTACACGACGATGGCCGGAGCCGAGGCTGCCACCGAGGCGCTCAAGCACCGCGACGACCTGACCGTGGTCTCGCTCCAGGAACTGCACGCGGAGCTGCATTAAACTCCGCGTCGATTTTTCAAGCGCCGCAGCGCCTGCACCAGGCCAGCTGCGGCGTTTTGCTTCCCCCCGACGTTCTCCGGCTGGCCACCATCCCAGGTGATGCCGCCGCCCCCATCCGAAGGTGTCTGCATGGCCACGATTCCGTTGACGCGCCGCGGCGCCGACAAGCTGCGCGAGGAGCTGCACCGGCTCAAGTCCGTGGAGCGCCACGCCGTGATCCAGGCCATCTCCGAGGCGAGGGCACAGGGCGACCTGTCGGAGAACGCCGAGTACGACGCCGCCAAGGACAAGCAGGGCTTCATCGAGGGGCGCATCCTGGAACTCGAGGCCAAGCTTGCGGCCGCGCAGATCATCGACCCGGGCACGCTGGATGCCGGCGGGCGCGTGGTCTTCGGTGCCACGGTGGATCTCGAAGAGGAGCCTGCGGGTACGGCCGTCACGTACCAGATCGTGGGTGACGACGAGGCCGATCTCAAGCTCGGGCTGATCTCGGTGTCGAGCCCCATCGCGCGCGCGCTCATCGGCAAGAGCGAGGGCGACCTGGCCGAGGTGCGGGCCCCTGGCGGGCTCAAGACCTACGAGATCGTCGGCGTCCGCTACGTGTGAGGGCCGATGTGCCCGGGTGGCGCGATGCCCGACGCCTGAGCGCAGCGCTGGCCTGCGCCTGGTTCGGGGTGCAGGCCGGTGTGGCCGGGCTCGGGACGACTTCGGTCTTTGCGGTGCTGCCGGGCCCGCAAGCGGGTCCGATCGTCGGCCGCATGCTGGGCGGGGAGGCCTCGCTGGCGATCGTGCTCGGCGGGGTGCTCATCCTGCTGGAGCGCCTGATCGGCCGAGACGCCGCCTCGCGCGGGCGCGGGTCCGCCTTCAGTGTCGAGTTCGTGCTCGCCTTGGGC
>CAILKA010000344.1 GCA_903834645.1 uncultured beta proteobacterium | reverse complement strand
GCGCTACGAGGACCTGCACTGGCAGGGCCTGGCCTTCACGCCCGAGCAGTTTGCAAGCGTCACCCACGTGGATGCAGCCCACTGGCGCGAGGAGCTCGCGCTGCACGGGGCGCTCTTCGAGCAGCTCGCCAGCCGGCTGCCGGCGGCGCTGCCGGCCGTGCGCGCGCGCCTTCAGGAGCGACTGGCAGCCTGAGTGGGGCCTGACGCGGGCGTGGGGCACGGGTGCGGGAGCACGGCGCCGCGCCCCTGAACCAGCGGCTTGCCCTGCGGCCTTGACCCTCGACAAGGTGCGGCTGTAGCACCCTGCGCGATACTGCGGGCCGATCCCGCGGGCACCCTCAGCCCGCGCCAGACGAACCCAGGAGACCCCGATGAAGATCCTCGTGCCCGTGGACGGCAGTTCCTACACCAAGCGCATGCTGGCGTACCTGGCCGCGCACGACGAGTGGCTGGGAGGCGCACACACCTACACGCTGCTGCATACGGTGCCGGCGGTGCCCCCGCGCGCGGCTGCCGTGATCGACAAGGCGACGCTCAAGGCCTATTACGACGACGAGGCCGAGAAGGTGCTCAAGCCGATCCGTGCCTTCTTCGCGCGCCACAAGGAGCTCAAGGTCGACTTCGTCGGCAAGACGGGCCACGCGGCCGACACCATCATCGCGCAGTCCGACAAGGGCGGCTACGACCTGATCATCATGGGCTCGCACGGGCACAGCGCCCTGGGCAACCTGGTGCTGGGCTCGGTGGCGACGAAGGTGCTGGCGCAGGCCAAGGCGCCGGTGCTGCTGGTGCGCTGAAGCCCGCGTGCGCGGGCAGCGGCCCGGCGCGCTTGCTCAGCTGGGCCGGCTGGCCAGGCCCGAGAAGCAGGTGCGCAGCACGAACTCCACGATCTCCTCGTGCCGGTACTGGCCGCCTGCCTTGAGCACCAGCGGCACGGGATCGCAGGCTCGCGCATACAGCGTGTAGAGCACCAGCTCGGGGGGCAGCGAGCGATCGATGGCGCCATCGGCCTGCGCCTGCACGATCCACGCGCCGAGCTGCTCGCTGGCCTGCATCAGCAGCTCCAGGTAGCGCTTGTGGCCCAGCAGCTCGGCGCGCAGCGTCGAGTTCTGGGACGGCAGCGTCGGCATCTGCCCGGCCAGATGCATCTGCAGCACCCAGCGCGTGACCTCGCGCAGCCGCTCCAGCGCCCCGGCCTCCAGCCGCGCAGCCTGCAGCCCGATCACTTCACAGGCACGTTCGAGCACCCGCACCATCGCGGCGCTGGCCAGGGCCTCCTTGGAGGCGAAGTGCTTGTACAGGCTTGCCTTGGCGATGCCCACGTCGGCCGCCACCTCGTCGACCGTCATCAGGTCGAAGCCCTTTTCGGCGAGAAAGCGGTTCACCGAGGAGACGATCGCGTCCTCGCGCACCTTGAGCATCTGCTCGCGGAACGATCCTCGGGCCATGCGGGATTGTACGGGCCCGCCATGGGAACGTGACCATCGGGTCGGATAATGAACGGCTGCGTCGGAGGGCCATCTCCGCGCGACGCAACCGGGCCACCTGGCCCGTGCGGGTCCTGCTCGGGTCCTGCTCGGGTCCAGCGCGTGCAAGCCGCTGGGGTGCGCGGGCGCCTCAGCCTTCGCGCCAGGCGCGGCGCCCGCTCACGCGGCGCCACATCCCCATCGTTCCATCGGGCAGTGGGGCGGCCGCAGCAGGCCGGGTGAGCTCCGCTGCGGGTGCGGGCGAGCCGGACTCGCCGGCCCCGTCGGAGTCAGGCAGGGTTGGCGCAGGCGCCATCGACAGTTCCATGCCGAAGGCCGTTCCGTGGTCGCCGAAGTCGGGCTGCTCGACCGCAGCCTGGCGCGTGCGTGCCCAGCGCAGAAGCGGGTTGAGGCGGGTGTGGGCCATCTGGACGCTCCCCGTGCGGGGACACTCCCCGAGGCTTGCAGTGTGCGCGCGCGGCTGAGACGGGTGTCCCCGGAGAAGCCGGGCGCGCGTGGCGCAATTCACGTCCTGGGCCGCTGGCGCGGGCGCCGCGGTGGGCGAGGCTGCCGCTGGGGCGGCCGCAAGACGGCCGCACGGCCCGGGCGCGCGACGTCGGCCAGACGCAGCACGCTCGTGACCAGGTCCTCCACCGCCTCCTCCAGCGTGGCAGGGGGCTCCAGCGTCTCGATCTCCTCGAGCAGGGCCTGTGCGTCCTCCAGGTCCTCGGGGTCGAAGGCCGCGTACAGCACGGCCAGCGGCTCGAGCAGCTGCGCCTCGTCCTGCGCCATCAGCTTCGGGAATCGCTCCATCGCCGCGGCAAAGCCTGCCACCCACGGCAGCGTGGCGGCGTGCGGGGGCAGCTGCGCGTCGTCGAGCTCGAAGACCCACGGGTCGAACCAGCGCCGCGCGCCGATTGCCGCGTCCAGCTCGGCGTGGCGGCGCCGCACCAGGGTGGCCACACGCGCGGCCGACTCGCCTGCGGGCCAGCCCGGCCCAGGCGCTGCCGCGATGGAGCCGGTCTCCATATCCAGCACTCCCGGCAGCCACTGCGACTCGGGCACCGGCACGGGCTGCAGCAGCACCCCGCACAGGTAGCCGTCCAGCGCCACCACGTCCAGCGGCTGCGCAGGCGGCGGCCAGGCGGCCAGGGCGCGGTCAAGCTCATCGAACTCGGCAGCCGACAGTGGCTGCTCGACGGGGCGGGCAGGCTCGCGCATGACGCAGGCACTCCAGGGGAAGCCGAAGCCCTTATCCTAGGCGAGCCGGGTGCCGCATCCTTCGCGCGGCGCCCGCCCCGTTCCCAAGGAGCCCCGATGCGCTGCCCGCCCCGCCCTGCCTGCCTCGCTGATCCTGTACGCCGGGCACGTGCCCATGTCGTGGCCGTGGCCGTGGCACTGGCCGCAGGCGTGGGTGCGGCCGCGGCGCAGGGCGACACACGTTTCGTGGGCGAGCTGGGAGCGGGGGTCTTTGCTGCACAAGCCGTCGCCCGCGGGCACGACACCCAGTACACCGCGATGCCCTACGTGTACGGCGAGTACGGGCGCTGGTTCGGCCGTGTCGACACCTTCGGGCTGAAGACGCTGCCCCTGGGCAACGGCCACCTGGAGCTCGTTGCGCGCTTCAATACCGAAGGCTTCAAGGCCGACCGCCCGCCGCTCACGGGCCTGCGCAACCGCAGCAACCCCACGCCCCTGGGGCTGGGCACGGCGCAGGGTCTGCCCTTCGGGCGGCTCTTCGTCTACGCCATGTACGACCCGAGCTCGGGCGGCGCGATCGCGGAGGCGACCTTCGGCACGCGCGTGCAGGTGGGCTCGCTCAAGCTCTATCCGCTGCTGGGCGTGGAGCACCGCACGGCCGCCTGGGTGAACCACCTCTACGGCGTGAGCGCCGCCGAGGCAGCATCCACGGGGCGCAGGGCCTACGCCGCGCCGGCCTCGACCGTGGCGGTGACGGGCCTGGCGGCGAGCTGGCCCGTGGCGGGGCGAATGAGCCTGGAGGCGCAGTGGCGCTACCTGTGGCTCGATGGCGCGATCACCGACAGCCCGCTGGCGGCGCGCACCGGCCAGCACCGCGCCTACCTCGTGCTCACCCAGCGCTTCGACTAGCCGCGCGCGCGGCTTAGACTGCTCACCGGTCCGGGTGTCGCCGGGCGATCACGCAGGAGACCCCGCACCATGGGCGCACCGCAAGCCTTCACCCTGAACACCGACGTCGGCCACTGGATCGCCGGCGGCCCTGCGCGCGGCAGCGGCACGCGCAGCCAGACCGTGTGGAACCCGGCCACTGGCGAGGCCGCGCGCCAGGTGCTGCTGGGCAG
>CAILKA010000343.1 GCA_903834645.1 uncultured beta proteobacterium | reverse complement strand
CGGGAGCTTCCGCGGAGGCGAGCGCACGCCCGAGCGCCTGATCGATCCGTTCCTTCACCTGCATCGAGTCGTCCTTCCGGATTGCCACGTTCAGACCCTTCCCGCCAGCGCGGAAAGGCATGCGTCACGATAGCGCGACAATTCCAATTGTCAATCCGACGTGACAGATATAGGATCGGGCCAACGATGAGCCTGCTCGCCTTGAGCCTGAACCACCACAGCGCGCCGCTGGACCTGCGCGCGCGCTTTGCCTTTGCCCCGGCCCAGCTGCCCGAGGCGCTGCAGTCCCTGCGCGCGCGCCTGCAGCGCGCCGCGCCCGAGGTGACGCTGCTGTCCACCTGCAACCGCACGGAGCTCTACTTCGCCCCGACCGCACCCGTCGCGGCCGCCGACGCGGTGGCGCCGGCGCTGGAGTGGCTGGCCGAGCGAGGTGGCACCGCGCGAGGCGATGTCGATGCGCACGTGCGCGTGGCCGAGGGCGAAGAGGTGGCGCGCCACGCCTTTCGCGTCAGCGCGGGCCTGGAGTCGATGGTGCTCGGTGAGCCGCAGATCCTGGGCCAGATGAAGCTCGCGGTGCGCGAGGCCGGCCTGGCGGGCACGCTCGGCAGCACGCTGCACCAGCTGTTCCAGCGCTCCTTCGCCGTGGCCAAGGAGGTGCGCAGCGCCACCGAGATCGGCGCGCACTCCGTGAGCATGGCGGCGGCTGCGGCCCGGCTGTCTCTGCAGCTTTTCGGCAGCCTGTCCCAGGCGCAGGTGCTGTTCGTCGGCGCGGGCGAGATGATCGAGCTGTGCGCGGCACACTTCGCAAGTCGCAAGCCGCAATCCATGACAGTGGCCAACCGCACGGCCGAGCGTGGCGAGGCGCTCGCGCGCCGCTTCGGGGCCTCATCGATGGCCCTGGCCGACCTGCCCGACCGCCTGCATGCCTTCGACATCATCGTCACGTGCACGGCAAGCTCGCTTCCGATCATCGGCCTCGGGGCGATGGAGCGGGCCCTGAAGGCGCGGCGCCGGCGTCCGATGTTCGTGGTCGACCTGGCCGTACCGCGCGATGTCGAGCCCGAAGTGGCACGCCTGCCCGACGTGTACCTCTACACGGTGGATGATCTCTCCGAGCTCGTGCAGAAGGCGGGTGAGCGCCGCCAGGCGGAGGTGGCACGCGCGGAGGCCATCGTCGAGGAGGGTGTGCGCAGCTTCACGCAGTGGTTGCATCAGCGCGACACCGTGCCGCTGATCCGCGCCATCCATCATCAGGCCGACGAATGGCGCGAGCATGAGCTCAGCCGTGCCCGTCGTCAGCTGGCGCGCGGCGACGACCCGGCGCAGGTGATGGATGCGCTGGCGCGCGGGCTGGTGGCCAAGCTGATGCACGGCGCGCTGGCCGAGCTGCGCGGCGGCGACGGTGCGCAGCGCGAGGCTGTGGCCCAGACGGTGGCGCGCTGCTTCCTGCCGCAGCAGCGGCACTGACGGTTGCGCTGTGCCGAGCGGGCCGCGGTCGCCGGGCCTGCGGTCGAGCCTTCCTCAATCCTCGATCAGCGCGAGGATCGTCCGCGATGCTTCGGCCGGCTGCTCTTCGTGCGCCAGGTGCCCGAGCCCGGGCAGTGAGGTCCAGCTCGCGCCCCGCACCCGTGCCCGAACACGCATCGCATCCGCGGGCGGCACGGTGGCGTCGCGCGATCCCGTGACGAGGTGCAGCGGCACCGTCAGGCTGCCCAGGCGAGCCTCGAGCGCATGCAGGTCCCATCGCGCCATCATGGCCAGCGCGCCCTGGACATGCGCCGGGTCGGACACGAGCTGCCGGTAGAGCGCCTGGCCGTCGCCGTCCAGCACGGAGCCTGTGGAGTCCAGCAGCCGCGACACCAGGCCGCCATGCGTTCCCTGCCAGGCCACGACGCGCGGCACGAGCGGGTTGAGCGCCAGCATGCGTGCCAGCGGCGAGAAGAAGGCGAAGTGCGCGCCGTCCAGTGGCACCAGTGCTCCGTTCAGGCTCACGATCCCGCGCAGCCCGCGCGCATCGTCGAGAGCCATCTGCACCGCGATGGCCGCGCCTGCGGAGTGACCGACGATCCAGTCCGGCGCGGCACCCAGCGCGTGCAGCAGCGTGCGCACCCCTGCCGCCATGCCGGGCAGGGAGCCCGCCCGCTGCGGCGCCGGTGAGCTGAAGGCGTGCCCGGGCAGGTCCAGGGCCCAGACCCCCATCTTCTCCGCCAGGCGTGGCGCCACGTCCCGCCATGAGTGAGTGGAAGCGCCCGTTCCGTGCAGCAGCAGCACGTCGTGCACCGCACCCGCCGGCCGCGGCCAGGCCTGCACGTGCCAGCGCAACCCGGCCGCCTCGACGAGGCGGCTGCGCGTGGAGTGCGGCCATGCGGGCCCGTCTTGCGCGAAGTCCATCGGCAGCGCGCGGTCCTGCTCGTGACCCGTGTCGTGCGGCCGCGTCTCGATGGCCTCAGGGGCCCGGGCGCGGCAGCGCCTTCACGGCGGCCGAGAGCTCGGCTGCTCCAGCGTAGGGCAGGGCGCGGTAGACGGCACCCATCTCGGTGGCCAGGCGCCGCGCAGCCTGGGCGGGTTGCGGCGAGGTGTCCACGAGCAGGCTCGTCAAGGACTGCGCGCGCAGCAGCCGCGCCGCCGCCAGCGCGTCGGCCTCGGCCGCCGCGCGCCCGGGCTCGCCGTTGCGCGCGATGTTGGCGCGGCCGTCGGTGAGCAACACCAGCACCGGCGCGCGTCCGCCCCGGCGCACCTGGCCGGCCATGCGCAGCGCCGCCTCCAGGGCCGAGGCGAGGGGCGTGCCTCCGCCACCGGGCAGTGCTGCCAGGCTGCGGCGGGCCCGCACGAGCGAGCGCGTGGGCTCGAGCAGCACTTCGGCGCGCGTGCCGCGAAACGCGATCACGCCCACCTGATCGCGCCGCACGTAGCAATCGGCCAGCAGCAGGTTGATGGCCCCCTTGGCCTCGGCCAGCCGGTGCAGGGCCGAGGAGCCCGAGGCGTCGATGACGAAGACGGTGGCAGTGGCCGCACGCTGCTGCAACCGGCTCACGCGCAGGTCGCTTGCGTGCACGCGCAGGGTCGGGTTGCGTGTGGGTGGCGCCACGAGCGCGGCCACCTGCACCGCCGTGCTGGCCTGGCCGGCCGGCTCGCGCCGGCGCAGCGGCTGCCACGGCGCCGCCGCGCGCAGCGTGTCCATCAGGCTGAGCCGCGCGCCGCCTCGCGGCATGCCCGCGCGTGAGCCT
>CAILKA010000342.1 GCA_903834645.1 uncultured beta proteobacterium | reverse complement strand
GCCCACGCCGGCGCCGCCGAACAGGCCCACCTTGCCGCCCTTGGCGAACGGGCAGATGAGGTCGATCACCTTGATACCCGTCTCGAGCAGCTCCTGCGAGGGGCTGAGCTCGTCGTAGGCCGGGGCCTTGCGGTGGATCGAGGCGGTGAGCTCGTGCGAGACGGGCCCGCGCTCGTCGATGGGCTGGCCCAGCACGTCCATGATGCGGCCGAGCGTGGCCTTGCCCACCGGCACCGTGATCGGCGCGCCGGTGTTGACGACCATCAGGCCACGACGCAGACCTTCGGAGGAGCCCAGCGCAATGGTGCGCACGATGCCGTCGCCGAGCTGCTGCTGCACCTCCAGCGTGAGCGCCGAGCCTTCCATCTTGAGCGCGTCGTACACGCGCGGCATCTGGTCGCGCGGGAACTCGACGTCCACGACCGCGCCGATGCACTGGACGATCTTGCCTTGAGCTTGTGCTGACATTTGGATTTCCTTGCCTAACTCGGTATGCGGGGGGCTCAGACGGCCGCGGCGCCGCCGACGATCTCGGACAGCTCCTTCGTGATCGCGGCCTGGCGGGTCTTGTTGTAGATGAGCTTGAGCTCGCTGATGAGGTTGCCGGCGTTGTCGGTGGCGGCCTTCATGGCCACCATGCGCGCGCTCTGCTCGCTGGCCATGTTCTCCGACACCGCCTGGTACACCAGGGCCTCGATGTAGCGGGTGAGCAGGTCGTCGATGACGGTGGGCGCATCGGGCTCGTAGAGGTAGTCCCAGCCGTAGGCCTGGCGCTCGGCCTCGGTCTGCTGCAGCCGCGCGCTGGTCAGCGGCAGCAGCTGCTCGACCATGGGCTCCTGCTTCATCGTGTTGATGAACTTCGTGTAGCACAGGTACACGGCGTCGAGCTTGCCCTCCACGAAGGCGTCGAGCATGACCTTGACCGGGCCGATGAGCTTGTCGAGCTGCGGGGCGTCGCCCATCTGCACGACATGGCTCAGGACGGTTGCGCCGATGCGGTTGAGAAAACCCAGGCCCTTGTTGCCGATGGCCACCGTGTGGACCTTGCCGCCGCCGGCCTGCACCTCGCGCATCTTGGTGGAGACGGCGCGCAGGATGTTCGTGTTCAGGCCCCCGCACAGGCCCTTGTCGGTGGTCACCACGATGAAGCCGACGGCCTGCGCCGCCGAGCCCGACTTCGCGCTGTCGCGCAGGTACGGGCTCTTGTACTCGGGGTTGGCCTCCGACAGGTGGGCCGTGATGTTGCGGATCTTGTCCGCATAGGGGCGCGCGGCGCGCATGCGCTCCTGCGCCTTGCGCATCTTGCTGGCGGCGACCATTTCCATGGCCTTGGTGATCTTCTTGGTGTTCTCCACCGATTTGATCTTGCCGCGTATTTCCTTGCCGACCGCCATGGCCGTGCTCCTTGGGCTAGGGCTTGCTCAGGCGAAGGACTTCTTGAACGCGGCGATGGCGCCGGCGAGGGCTTCCTCGGCCGCCTTGTCCATCGCCTTGTCCTTCTCGAGCTTGGCCAGCAGTTCCGCGTGGCTGCTCTTGAGGTACTGGTGCAGGCCGCTTTCGAAAGCGAGCACCTTCTTGACGTCCACGTCGTCCAGGTAACCCTTGTTGACCGCGTACAGCGACGCGGCCATCAGGCTGATCGGCAGCGGCAGATACTGCGCCTGCTTCAGAAGCTCCATCACGCGCGCGCCGCGGTCTAGCTGCTTGCGCGTGGCGGCGTCGAGATCGCTGGCGAACTGCGCGAAGGCGGCGAGCTCGCGGTACTGCGCGAGGTCGGTACGGATGCCGCCCGACAGGCTCGTGATGCGCTTGGTCTGCGCCGCGCCACCCACCCGGGACACCGAGATGCCGGCGTTGATGGCGGGACGGATGCCGGAGTTGAAGAGGTTCGTCTCAAGGAAGATCTGGCCGTCGGTGATCGAGATCACGTTGGTGGGCACGAAGGCCGACACGTCACCGGCCTGGGTCTCGATCACGGGCAGCGCCGTGAGCGAGCCCGTCTTGCCCTTAACCTCGCCCTTGGTGAAGGCCTCGACGTAGTCGGCGTTCACGCGCGCAGCGCG
>CAILKA010000341.1 GCA_903834645.1 uncultured beta proteobacterium | reverse complement strand
CTGCCCAACGTGCAGCGCTTCAAGGAGGAGTTCGGCGCCCAGCCGGTGGGCTACCTTTCGCTGGTGCACGAGTCCCGGTTGTGGCGGGCCGTTGCGGCCGTGCGGCGCCTGCGCACCGCTGGAGCCGGCCCCGGCGCGGGCCCTGGCTCGGGCACAGGGAGATAATCCCCACGTGAAGCGCGCCCTCCACCATGCCTGAAGTCGACTGGGACGAGCGGGCCCGCCAGGGCACCGGGTTGCAGTCCGTCATCGACCCCGGTGACCGCGACGGCCTGAAGAACGGCCTCATCGACCGCATCCAGTGGAACGCCATCGAGCCCTGGCTGCGGGGCCGCAAGCGGCTGCTGGACTATGGCTGCGGCATCGGGCGCTTTGCCCGGCGCGTGCTCGAGGCTGGCGTCGAGTACACGGGCGTGGACACCTCGGCCGCGATGATCGAGGCCGGCGTGCGGGGCCACACCGGGATGCCTGCGCGCTTCCTGCACGCGCCACACCTGCCGCTGCCGCTGGCCGATGCGAGCTTCGACGCCGTGCTTTCGGTGGGCGTGCTGCAATGCCTGCAGACGGCTGACGGATCCCAACTGCGCGCGGCGGTGGCCGATCTCGCCCGCGTGCTCGAGCCCGGCGGCGAACTCCTGATGATCGAGCAGGCCAGCGCGAGCGGCCGCCACTCGGGCTCGGTCTCGGCGAGCACTTCCGAGCAGGACTACCTGGATGCGCTGGAACCCCACTTCGAGGTGGCCGCGCAGCGCCGGGTGCGCCTGGGCGCGCTCTCGCGCTACGCCGGGTTCTATATCCGCCACGGCAAGTGGTTGCCGGCGAGCGACCTGCTGCGCGCCCTCGTGGCACGTCACGAGACGGCGCGTGCGACCCGGGCGTTCGGCGCGCAGCTGACGGTCCAGGTCTATTTCGACGTGGCCATCCGGGCCGTGCGGCGGCCTGGCCAGGCGTGAGCCCCGAAGCGGGGCAGGCACCGCCCGTGGGGCCTACCGAACTTGCAGCCGTGCCGCCCGTGCTGGTCGTGGGTACCTCCTCGATCCACGTGCGCCGTTTCGTGGCGGGCTTGTGCGAGGCAGGCCAGCGCGTGGTGCTCGTCACCAGCACCACCGAGCCGCTCGTGCAGCACGAGGGCCTGCTGGCACAGGAGGCGGTGGACTTCTCCGTGACGAGCCTGCTCACCCCTTCGCGCATCCGCGCGCTCGTCAGGCGCTGGCAACCTGCCGTGGTGCACGTGCACCAGGCCAACAGCGTGGCCTGGCACACGGCGCGCGCGCTGCGCGGCACCGGCGTGCCGATGGTGCTGACGCTGTGGGGCTCGGACGTGCTCACGCTGCCCGGGCGCGGGGTACTGCAGCGCGCAATGGTGCGCCACGCCCTGCGCGCCTCCGCCGCCTGGACGGCCGATGCGCGCACCGTGCTCGATGCAGCGCGGCGCCTGGCCGGGCCCGGGCAGGGTCCGCCCGAGGCGCTGGCGCAGTGGATCCCGATCGGCATCGACGAGCCCACGCCCGAGCAGGCCACCGTGCTCGCCTCAGTCGTGCGCGAGAAGCGGCTGCTCTCGTGCCGGCTGCACAAGCCCCTCTACCGCATTGACGCGATCCTGCGCGCCTTTGCCGAAGTGGTGGCCGACCGCCCGGGCTGGGTGCTCGAAGTGGCCGCCGCGGGCGAGCAGACCGACGCCCTGAAGCGCCTGGCCGACGAACTCGGCCTGGGCGCGCGCGTGGCCTTCAGCGGCATGCTCGACGCCCCCACGCTCGCACGCGCCTACCGGCGCAGCGCGGTCTTCGTGAGCGTGCCCGAGAGCGACGGCACCTCGGTGAGCCTGCTCGAGGCCATGGGCGCCGGCTGCCTGCCGGTTCTGAGCGATCTGCCCGCCAACCGCGAGTGGGTGCGCGAGGGCGACAACGGCCTGTTGGTGGCCGACCCTGCCGCGCTCGGCGAGGCCCTGCGGCGTGCCATGGCGTGGTGCGACTCCGGAGCCTGGGCCCGGGAGGGGGCTCCCGCCAACGCGAAGCTCGTGGCCGAGCGCGCCACCTTGCGCGCCAACGTGCAGCAGTTTCTCGCGCTGCACGATCGGGTGCGGGTACCGCATGGCCCGCACGGGAGGGCGCGACCGTGAGCACGCCCACGCGCCCGTGCATCGTCCACCTCACCACCGTGCACCCCCGCCACGACATCCGCATCTTCCGCAAGGAGTGCGTGTCGCTCGCACGGGCCGGCTACGAGGTGGTGCAGGTGGTGGGCGACGGGCAGGGCGATGCGCAGGAGGAGGGCGTGCGCATCGTGGACATCGGTGCACGCCCGGCCGGCCGGTTGGCCCGCATGCGGCAGCAGCCCGCGCGCGCCCTGCAGGCCGTGCGCGCGCTGGCACCCGCCCTCGTGCACTTCCACGACCCCGAGTTGCTGCCCGTGGGCGTACGGCTCGCACGCGAGGGCCTGAAGGTGGTCTACGACGCGCACGAGGACGTGCCGCGGCAGATGCTCACCAAGCAGTGGATCCCGGCGCTGCTGCGGCGCCCGCTGAGCCTGGCCTTCGAGGCCTACGAGAACCGGCAGGTGCGCCACCTCAGCGCCGTGGTGGGTGCCACGCCGCACATCGCCGATCGCTTCGCGGCGGTGGCCCGGCGCGCCGTCAACGTGAGCAACTTCCCTTTCCTGCACGAGCTCGCGCCGCCCGCCGAGCCGCGCCCGCGTGAGAAGAGCGTGTGCTACGTGGGCGGCATCTTCCGCACGCGCGGCGCCTTCTCCATGGTGCGTGCGCTGCCCCACGTGCCCGATGTGCGGCTGCTGCTGTGCGGCAAGTTCGAGGATGCAGACACCGAGGCCGAGCTGCGCGCCGAGCCCGGCTGGGCGCAGGTGGACTACCTCGGCGTGGTCGGCCGCGAGCAGGTGCGCGAGGTGATGGCGCGCTCGCGCGCGGGCCTCGTCACGCTGCTGCCGCTGCCGAGCTACCTCGATTCGCTGCCCATCAAGATGTTCGAGTACATGTCGGCCGAGCTGCCCGTGATCGCCTCGGGCTTTGAGCTGTGGCGCGGCATCGTCGAGCGTCACGGCTGCGGGCTGTGCGTAGATCCAGCCGATCCCGCGGCCATCGCCCGCGCTATCCGCCGCCTCGTGGATGACGAGGGCGAAGCCGCCCGCATGGGCCAGGCCGGTCGCGCCGCCGTGCACGCGCACTACCACTGGCCGCGTGCCGAGGAGGAGCTGCTCAAGCTCTACCGGGAGCTGCTCGCGTGAACATCCTCCTCATCAACCACTACGCCGGCACGCCTGCGCTGGGCATGGAGTACCGGCCCTACTACCTCGCGCGCGAGTGGGTGCGCATGGGCCACCGCGTGATGATCGTGGGCGCCACGTTTTCGCATGTGCGCACGCGCCAGCCCGAGCCCGGTGACGAGACGGTGGACGGCATCGACTACCGCTGGCTGCCCACCCCCGCCTATGCCGGCAACGGCTGGGGCCGGATGAAGAACATCCTGTCGTTCCTGAGCCAGCTTTGGGCGCAGGCCGATGCGCTGGCGCGCGAGTTCGCGCCCGATGTCGTCATCACCTCCAGCACCTATCCGATGGATACCTGGGTGGGCCAGCGGATCGTGCAAGCCGCAAGGGCGGTGCAGGCCGCCCGCGTCAACGAGGGCGTGCCCTCGGGCACCGCCGGCGCAGCCCGCGCCCCCGCACGGTACCTGCTCGTGCACGAGATCCATGACCTCTGGCCCCTGTCGCCCATCGAGCTCTCGGGCATGTCGCCCTGGCACCCCT
>CAILKA010000340.1 GCA_903834645.1 uncultured beta proteobacterium | reverse complement strand
GGTCGACCTGGTCGGGCTGACCGGGCACCTCGTTGGTCTCGATGTTGACTTCCTTGAAGTAGCCCAGCCGCTCGACACGGTCGCGCGAAAGCTTGATGCGCTGGCCGTCGTACCACGACGACTCGAGCTGGCGAAACTCGCGCCGCACGACTTCATCGCGCGTGCGGGTATTGCCCGCCACGTCGATGCGGCGGACGTAAACCCGCCGCTGCGGGTCGGCGGCGAAGACAACCACCACCTGGCCCGTGGCACGGTCGATCTCGGGACGCGGCTCGACCCTTGCGAAAGCGTAGCCAAAGCGTCCGAACAGATCGGAGAAAGCTCGCTGCGTCGCGGTGACGTCCTCTCCGCGGTAAGGCTGCCCGGGTCGAACCTGCACACGCTGGCGAAAGTCATCCTCGCGCCCGAGGAACTGCCCTTCCAGGCGCACGGCCGTCACGGTGTAGGGCTGGCCTTCGGAGATCGAGATCGCGATCGAGATGTCCTGCTTGTCCGGTGAAATGGTCACCTGGGACGACTCGACCGCAAACTCCAGGTAGCCCCGGTTGACGTAGTGCGAACGGATCTTCTCCAGATCGGCGTTCAGCTTGCTGCGTGAGTAGCGGTCCGACTTGGTGTACCAGGTGAGCCAGCCACCCGGCGTGAGATCCATCATCGACAGCAGCGCAGACTCGCTGAAGGCCTTGACGCCGGTGATGCGGATCTCGCGGATGCGTGCGGCATCGCCCTCGTTGATCGTGAAGGTGACGTTGACGCGGTTGCGTTCGACCGGGGTGATCGTGGTGACCACCTCGGCGCCGTAAAGGCTTCGGGTCAGGTACTGCCGCTTGATCTCCTGCTCGGCACGATCCACCACCGCACGGTCGAAGGGCAGGCCCTCGCCGATGCCCGAGTCCTTGAGGGACTTGACGAGCTGATCCTTGTCGAACTCCTTCAGGCCGACGAAGGTGACATTGGAGATCACCGGCCGCTCATCGACGACGACGACCACCACCTGGCCCTCGATCTCGATGCGCACGTCCTTAAACAGGCCCGTGGCGAAGAGCGCGCGCAAGGCCACCGATCCCTTCTCCTGGGTGTAGGTGTCGCCGATGCGAAAGGGCAGGACGGCAAAGACCGAACCAGGATCGGTGCGCTGCAGCCCCTCGACGCGAATATCGCGCACGGCGAAGGGATCGACGGCAAGGGCAACACCTGGCGCGACGAGCGCTGCAGTGGCAAACAGCGCCGCCACCGGGCGGAGCGTAAAGGCAGGAAAGAGGCTCGACATCGTGGAATTCAGTGCAGGCCGATCAAGCGGGCCACGTCGTTGTAGAGGGCCACGGACATCATGATCCCGAGCACCACGAGGCCCCCGCGTTGCAGCCTCTCGAGCCACTCGTCCGGGACGGGCCGGCCGGTGACAGCCTCAAAAGCATGATACATGAGGTGCCCGCCGTCGAGCATGGGCAGCGGCAGCAGGTTCAGCACGCCCAGGCTCACGCTGACGAGCGCCAGGAAGGCCAGATAGTGGGACAAACCACGTTCGGCCGACTGGCCCGCGACGTCGGCGATGGTGAGCGGCCCGCTCAGATTGGACAGCGAGGCTTGCCCCACCAGCATCGCACCCAGGGTGCGCAACGTGAGCGAGCTCACCTCCCAGGTGCGTTCCGCCCCGAGCATCAGACCCTCCCACACGCCACGCTGCACCTCGACCATCTCGGGGGGACGACCCAGGAAGGCATCGATGCGTCCGACGACCCGGAGGTTGCCGCCCTCCCTGACTTCGACTGCACGTGGCTGCACGATGATCTCCTGCATCCGGCCTTCACGCTCGATCACCCATGTCGAAGCCGTCACGCCCGATGCGCTGGCCGAGGCGCGGATGCGCTCGCGCAGGCTCTGGGCATCGGCCACGGGCATCGAGTCGATGCGCAGCACCCTGTCTCCCTTGCGCAGGCCCGCCCGCTCCGCAGGCCCTGCCGCCTTGACATCACCCACCACCGGCTCGCTGTACGGAGCGCCGATGCCGGTCTGGGCCAGAGAGGAGGCGTCGGCGCGGGCTCCGCCCATGTGCGCCAGCTCGAGCGTGAGCACCCGGCTGCCACGGCCGTCGCGGTCGCTGACCATCAGGCGCAGCGACTCGCCCGCAAGAGCCGCCTGGGTCACGCGCCACCGCAAATCCGGCAGAGATCGCACGTCGCGCCACTCGCTCTCGGAGGTGGCGGTGGCTCGCACCCAGTCACCCACCCGCAAGCCTGCCCGCTCGGCTACGCTGCCCGCCGGGGGCGCTGCGAGCACAGCCTTGGGCTCCTCCAGCCCGATCCATTGCACGCCCGCGTAGAGAACGACGGCAAGCAGCAGGTTGGCGGCCGGACCGGCCGCGACGATGGCGCTGCGCTGCCACAGCGGGCGGTGGTTGAAGGCCCGTTGGCGCTCGGCCGGGTCCACCGGCGCCTCGCGGCCGTCGAGCAT
>CAILKA010000339.1 GCA_903834645.1 uncultured beta proteobacterium | reverse complement strand
GACCGTGTCGCGGCTTCAGTCATTCGGGAAGCTGAGAGTCCTTCATGGCCAAGCGAGACTATTACGAAGTCCTAGGCGTGCCGAAGAACGCCACGGACGACGACATCAAGAAGGCCTACCGCAAGCTGGCCATGAAGCACCACCCTGACCGCAACCAGGGTGAGGAGGCGAAGAAGGCGGAGGAGAAGTTCAAGGAGGCCAAGGAGGCCTACGAGATGCTCTCCGACACCCAGAAGCGCGCGGCCTACGACCAGTTCGGCCATGCCGGGGTCGACCCCAACGGCGGCATGGGTCGCGGGGGGCCTGGGCCGGAGGGCTTCGGTGGCTTTGCCGAGGCCTTTGGGGACATATTCGGCGACATCTTCGGTGGCAGCGGTGGCGGTGGTGGGGCCCGACGCGGAGGCGGGCAGCAGGTGTTCCGCGGCAACGACCTCAGCTACGCGATGGAGATCACGCTGGAGGAAGCCGCACTGGGCAAGGACAGCCAGATCCGCATTCCCACCTGGGACACCTGCGAGCCCTGCCGCGGAACGGGTGCCAAGCCCGGCACCAGCCCCAAGACCTGCTCCACCTGCAACGGCGCAGGCGCCGTGCACATGCGGCAGGGCTTCTTCAGCATCCAGCAGACCTGCCCCGCCTGCCAGGGCGCCGGCAAAGTGATCCCCGAGCCCTGCATGACCTGCAACGGGGCGGGGCGGATCAAGCGCCAAAAGACGCTGGAGGTGAAGATTCCAGCCGGCATCAACGAGGGCATGCGCATCCGCTCGACCGGCAACGGCGAGCCTGGCACGAACGGCGGCCCTCCAGGCGACCTCTACATCGAGATCCGCATCAAGGCGCACGAGATCTTCGAGCGCGACGGCGACGACCTGCACTGCAAGGTACCCGTGAGCATGACAACGGCAGCCCTGGGCGGCACGATCGAAGTGCCCTCGCTGTCCACGAAGGCCGAGATCGAGCTGCCCGAGGGCACGCAGCACGGCAAGACCTTCCGCCTGCGCGGCAAGGGCATCAAGGGCCTGCGCTCGAGCTACCCGGGGGACCTCTACGTGCACATCACGGTGGAGACCCCTGTGCGGTTGACGGACGGGCAGCGCAAGCTGCTGCGGGAACTCGACGAGTCCTTTCGCAAGTCGGGCGACCGCCACTCCCCGAATGCCAAGAGCTGGACCGACCGGGTGCGAGACCTCTTCAAGTAGAGCCAGGGCAGCATCAGGCAGACGCCTGACGCACGCGGCGGCGGCCTTGCCTGCCTAGGCGTCGTGTGCCAGGTTGTCGAAGCGTGTCAGCGGCTTCAGGAAGGTCAGCTTGACCGTGCCTACAGGGCCGTTTCGCTGCTTGGCCAGCACGATCTCGGCCACCCCCGGTTCCTTGCTGTCCTTGTTGTAGTAGTCGTCGCGGTAGATGAACATGATCAGGTCAGCATCCTGCTCGATGGCGCCTGACTCACGCAGGTCGCTCATCATCGGCCGCTTGTCGGTGCGGGTCTCCACGCTGCGGTTGAGCTGCGACAGGGCGAGCACGGGGCACTGAAGCTCCTTGGCCAGGCCCTTGAGCCCGCGCGAGATCTCGCCCAGCACCGTGGCGCGGTTCTCTTCGCTCCCGCCGCCCGAGCCGCTCATCAGCTGCAGGTAATCGACGACGATCAGGCCGAGCGTGCCGCCGTACTGGCGCGCCAGGCGCCGTGCACGGGCGCGCAGCTCGGCCGGGTTGAGTGCGGCCGTCTCGTCGATGAAGACGGGCGCCTGCGCCAGCTTGTGCGCAGCGCCCGGCAGGCGCTCCCACTCGTCGTCGCGCAGCCGGCCGGTACGCAGGTTGCTCTGGTCGATGCGACCCAGCGATCCCACCAGCCGCAACGCCAGCTGTGAGGCGCCCATTTCCATCGAGAAGACCGCCACGGGCAGGCCCTCCTCCACGGCCACGTGCTCGGCCATGTTGAGCGCGAAGGCGGTCTTGCCCATGCTGGGCCGCGCCGCAAGCACGATCAGGTCGCCCTTCTGGAGCCCGGCTGTCATGCGATCGAGGTCGTAGAAGCCGGTCCGCACGCCCGTGACCTCTTCCGCGCCGTTCTTGTCGAGCTCGTCGACCCGGTCCAGCAACGCCTTCACCAGGCCCCGCATCTCCTGGAAGCCGGCCTGACCGCGGCCGCCCTCCTCCCCAATGCGCAGGATCCGCGTCTCCGCCTCGTCCAGGATCTGAGGAACGGGCTGGCCCTGCGGGTTGAAGGCGCGGGTGGCGATCTCGTCGCTGGCCGTGATGAGTTTGCGCAAGACGGCGCGCTCGCGCACGATCTCGGCATAACGCCGCACGTTGGCTGCGTTCGGTACGCCCTCCGCAAGCGCATTGAGGTATGCCAGGCCACCACAATCCTCGGCCTGGCCCAGGCGTTGGAGCGCCTCGTTCACCGTCACCACATCGGCTGGCTTGCTGGCACCCACCAGCGCACCGATGGCTGCGTAGATGAGGCGGTGCTCGTGGCGGTAGAAGTCGCTCTCGGTCAGCAGTTCGGCCGCGCGGTCCCAGGCGAGGTTGTCCAGCAGCAACCCACCGATCACGCTTTGCTCGGCCTCGATCGAATGCGGGGGCACACGCAGGCGTGCCACCTCCGGGTCTCGCGCGGGTGCCAGGGCGTCAAACGGGCTGGACATCAGTGAATCCTAGGCGTTGGCAAGCCACACCCGCACCGGGGTAAGTCCCCGCAGTCCACCACGGATGCCGGCCCCGCCATGCCGGGGGTGGATGGGGACAGGCCTGTGTACAGGGTTGTGCGAATCGTGGGGGCAGCCTGTGAAGAAACGGGTGCTCCAAGCAAGAGGGGCCGGCAGTGCCGGCCCCTCGGGCGTTGGGCGAAAACGGCCGGTTACTCGGCCTGCGCGACCACCTGGACCGTGACGTCGACGGTCACGTCGGAGTGCGGAGCCACCGACACCATGTGCTCGCCCAGAGTCTTCAGCGGACCATTGGGCAGGCGCACCTGCGACTTCGCCACCTTCAGGCCCATCTTCTCGAGCCCCTCGGCGATGTCGTGGTTGGTGACAGAGCCAAACAGGCGTCCGTCGACGCCAGCACGCTGCGTGATGCGCACCGTCTTGCCTGCGAGTTGCTCACCGAGCGCACGTGCAGCGGCAAGCTTGTCCGCCGCGGCCTTCTCCAGGTCGGCGCGGCGAGCCTCGAACTCCTGGATGGCAGCCTCGGTGGCCCGACGCGCCAGGCGAGTCGGAATGAGGAAGTTGCGGGCGTAACCGTCACGCACCTTGACGACATCGCCAAGGTTGCCGAGGTTCGCGACCTTTTCGAGCAGGATCACTTGCATGTCGGCCTCCTCAGAGCTTGTGCTGGTCGGAGTACGGCACCAGCGCCAGATAGCGAGCGCGCTTGATGGCCGTGGTCAGCTGGCGCTGGTAGATCGCACGCGTGCCGGTCAGGCGCGCAGGGGTGATCTTGCCGTTCTCGCCAATGAAGTCACGCAGCGTGTCGACATCCTTGTAGTCGATCTCCTCAACGCCAGCAACCGTGAAACGGCAGAAGCGCTTGCGACGGAAGAGCAACGACTGCTGGTTGCGCTTGGGACGGCGGTCCTTCGAGAACTTGCCTTTGCCGCGGGGTGGGGGCATGGTGAAACTCCTGAAAACGTGTGATCGTGTGGAGAGCGGGCCAGATCAGGCCTGCACCTCCGTGATGTGGAACAGCAGGCCACGGCCGCTGCGG
>CAILKA010000338.1 GCA_903834645.1 uncultured beta proteobacterium | reverse complement strand
GCCGCCAGCAGGCCACCGCGACCACGGCCTGCGCGTGGCGGCCTACTACTGGTGGCTCTTTCCGAACCTGATGCTCAACGTCTACCCCTGGGGCCTGTCGGTCAACGTCGTCGAGCCGGTCTCGCCGACGCACACGCGCGTGCACTTCAGGAGCTTCGTGGCCGATGCCGCGCGGCTGGCACAGGGCGCAGGCGGCGCGCTCGACACGGTGGAGCTCGAGGACGAGGCCGCCGTGCTCAGCGTGCAGCGCGGGCTGCGCTCACGGCTGTATGCGAACGGGCGCTACGCCCCCCACCACGAGCAGGGGGTGCACCACTTCCACCGCTTGCTCGGGCAGGCGCTGGCCACCGCCTGAGGCGAGCCCTTTCGGCGCCCGAGCCGCGACGGGTCAGCCGGCGCAGAGGCTGGGCCGCCGCGCTCAGTCGGCCTTGATGCCGTTGTCGCGGATCACCTTGCCCCAGACGTCCACCTGCGCCTCGACGAAGGCGCGCGCAGCCTCGGGCGAGCCGGTGAAGATCTCGATGCCTTGGCCCGCCAGGCGCTGCGACACCTCGGCCTGGCGCAGCACGGCGTTGATCGCCTCGTTCATCTGCCGCACGACCTCCGGCGGCGTGCGCGCCGGGGCGAGCACGGCCCACCAGGCCGGCGCGTCAAAGCCGGCAAAGCCGCTCTCGGCGATCGTGGGCACGTCCGGCAGCGCGGCCGAGCGCTGGCTCGTCGTCACCGCCAGCGGCCGCAGCCGCTTGCTGTCGATGTGGGGCTTGAGCAGGAAGATCGAGCCGATGCTCGTCGGCACATGGCCGGCCAACGCGTCGTTCATCAGCGGGCCGCCGCCCTTGTAGGGCACGTGCACGAGGTTGAGCGAGCTGCCCTTGGCCAGCAGCGCGAGCGCCAGGTGCCCGAGGCTGCCCGAGCCGATGCTGCCGTAGCTCACGCCGCGGGCCGTGCGCGCCGCGGCCACCGCGTCGCCGAAGGTGCGGTAGGGCGAATCGGGGTGCGCGGCGATCACCATCGCGCTCGTGCCCAGCAGCGCCACGGGCGGCAGGTCGCGCTTGGTGTCGTAGGGCAGCCCGGGGATCAGCGCGGGCAGCGAGGCGTGGCTGTCGAAGACCACCGCGAAGGTGTAGCCATCAGGCGGCGAGGCCGCCACCGCGGCCGCACCGATCGAGCCCGAGGCGCCGCCGCGGTTTTCCACCACCACCGTCTGGCCGAGCTGGCGCTGCAGCGCCGGCTGCAGGATGCGCGCGACCTGATCGACCGAGCCGCCCGGCGGAAAGACCGCGATCAGCCGGATGGGCTGCGCCTTCGGCCAGGGCGTGGCTTGGGCGTGGGCCTGCGGGACGGAAATCGCCAGCCAGGCCCCCAGGAGGAGCGCGAGCGCGCCCAGGCGAGGCCGGCCGGCTTGCGCGGCTGGCTGGAGGGTTCGATCGTTGCTCATGGCTTCCTTTCGGGTGAAATCCAGGGCCTTGGGGTCGAGGCGGGGCGCACGTGCATCAGGCGGCTGCACGCCGGCGGCTCTCGCGTATCGCCCGCCACGCGATCACCGCCCACACGGCCAGCGTCACCACGCCGAGCGTGCCGGCGATGGGGCGCGTGAAAAACGCGCTCGGGTCGCCGTCGGCCTTCATCATCGAGGTCAGGAAGCTCTGCTCGAGCAGTTCGCCCAGCACGATGCCCAGCACGAGCGGGGCCACCGGGATGCCGTTTTCCTCCATCAGCCAGCCCACGATGCCGAAGATGAGCATCACGAGGATGCCGTAGGGGCTGTTGGTGATGGCAAAGGACCCGACGATGCAAAAGAGCAGGATCACCGGCAGCAAGATGCGCCGCGGCGCGCGCAGCAACTTGCCTGCACCCTTGATGGCCGCCCAGCCCAGCGGCAGCATGAGGAGGTTGGCGATCACGAAGATGATGAACACCGCGTAGATGAACTGCGGGTTCTGCAGGAACACCGTCGGGCCCGGGTTCATGCCCTTCATGTAGAGCACGCCGATCACGATGGCGGTGATCGAGTCGCCCGGGATGCCGAAAACGAGCGCCGGGATCCAGGCGCCCGCCAGCGCGGAGTTGTTGGAGGAGGTCGACTCCACCACGCCCTCGACGTGGCCGGTGCCGAACTTCTCGGGCTCCTTGGAAAAGCGCCGGGCCATGGCGTAGGAGATCCACGCCGCGATGTCGGCCCCGGCCCCGGGCAGCGCACCGATGGCCGTGCCCACCACCGAGCCGCGCATGAAATTGCGCCAGTAGCGGCGCGTCACCTCGCCGATGCCGCGAAAGAGCGCGCCCACCTTCTCCTGCACGAGCACGCCCGTGCTCTCGCCGGACACCGAGCCGCGCAGCAGCTCGCTCACCGCGAACGCGCCGATCATCGTCGGGATGAAGCTGATGCCCGACATCAGGTCGACGTTGCCGAAGGTGTAGCGCGGGTGGCCCGCCACGGGGTCGATGCCCACGCAGCCGATGGCCAGCCCGATGAGCAGCGACAGGACCGCGCGCGTGCGGCCGCTGGCCGTGATGAGCGTGGCACAGCTCAGGCCCAGGCAGGCGAGCCAGAAGTACTCGAAGGAGGAGAAGTTGAGCGCCGCTTCGGCCAGCAGCGGTGCGGCGCCGATCAGGAACAGCACCCCCACCAGGCCGCCGGCCACCGAGAACACGAGGTTCACGCCCAGGTTGAGCTCGAGCTGGCCCTTGCGCGCCATGGCGTAGCTCTCGTCGGTGTAGGCGGCCGAGGCAGGCGTGCCCGGCATGCGCAGCATTGCGCCGGGGATGTCGCCGGCAAAGATCGCCATCGCGCTGGCCGTCACGATGGCCCCGAGCGCCGGCACCGGCGGCATGAAGAAGGTGATGGGCACGAGCAGCGCCGTGGCCATCGTGGCCGTGAGCCCCGGGATGGCGCCCACGAAAATCCCGAACACGGCCGAGGCGAGGATGACCGTGATGACGTAGGGGTCGAAGACCAGGCCGGCTGCGGCCGCCAGGGCGCTCATGGCGTCATCCCTTCAACCGCCAGCCACGAGCTGCATGAACCAGCCGCGCGGCAGCGGCACGCGCATGAGGCTGCCGAAGAACCACTGCACCACGAGCGCGGCCACCACGCCGGTGAGGAGCGCCGCCCACAGCCGTACGCCCATCCACGCGCACAGCGCCGACACGACGATCGCGGCCGTGGGCAGGAACCCGAGCCGCTCGGCCGCTGCCAGGTAGAAGACGATGGCCAGCGGCATGGCCAGCCACCCGAGCCAGCCCTGCAGGCGCTGCAGCTCGGGGCTGAAGGCCACCCACGGCGCGCCCGAGCGCCAGCCGCGTACGGCGATCACGACGCCGCAGGCGGCGATGCCCAGTGCGATGAGGCGCGGAAAGAGTGCCGGGCCGTACTTCTGGCCCGGCATGTCGGGGAAGGTGAAGGTGTAGCCGAAGAAGACCGCGGCCAGCACCACCAGCAGCGCGCCGAGCCAGGTGTCATGCAATCGCATCGCGCGCGCCGCGGTCCGGCCGGCCTCAGGACTTCTTGGCCAGGCCCGCGGCCGTCATCGCCACGCCCATCGCTCGGTCGCCGTCGGCCATGAACTTCGCAAAGCCCGCCGGGTCGGCCCAGGTGGTGCCAAAGCCCCGGTTCTTCATGAAGTCCTGGAACTCGGCCGAGTCGTAGGCCTTCTTCAGCTCGGCCGTCAGACGCGCCGCCACTGCATCGGGGATGCCCTTGGGGGCGGCGATGCCGCGCCAGGCGCCCACCGAGTAATTGATGCCGAGCGTCTCGTTGAGCGTGGGCACGTCCTTGAAGGCAGGGTTGCGCTGCGGGGCCATCACGGCCAGGCTCACGGCCTTGCCCGCATCGAGCATCGCCTTGGCCTCGGGCACCGAGCAGGTGACGATGTCGATGCCACCGGCGGCCAGGTCCTGCATCGCCGGCGCGGCGCCGTTGGAGGGCACCCACTGCACGTGGTTGGGCGGCAGCCCCATGGCCTGCAGCCAGCCGATGAGCCCGAGGTGCCAGATGCCGCCCTGGCCCGTGCCCGAGGCCTTGAAGCGGCCCGCGGGCGCGGCCTTGATGGCATCGGCCAGCGCCTTGATCGTCTTGTAGGGCGAGTTCGCGTTCACCTGCACGCCCGGCGGGTCCACGTTCATGAGCGCCAGCGGCGTGTAGTTCGTGGGCTTGAGCTCGGTCAGGCCCTGGTGGTGCATCATCGTGATCTCCACCGTGATCATCCCGATCGTGTAGCCGTCAGGCGGCGCAGTGGCGATCGCCGAGTGGCCCACCACGCCCGAGCCGCCGGTGCGGTTGACGACGTTGAAGGGCTGGCCCAGGTTCTTCTCCAGGATCGCCGCGACGATGCGCGCGGTGGCATCCGTGCCCCCGCCTGCACCCCACGGGCACACCACGGTCACGGGCCGGTTGGGCCAGGCGCCCTGTGCGCGGGCGGCAGCAGGCAGCAGCGTGCCCAGGCCGGCAGCGGCCAGGCCGCCGAGCACGGTGCGGCGATCGGTTGTCTTGGTCATGGCTTCGTCTCCTGTGTGTGTCCGGGGCGGGCCCCGCGGGTCGGGAACAGGGCGTTCTACCAGCGCCCTCGAGGCAGCGTCAACGGTGCTTTCAAGGCCCAGGGCCCGCGCGGGCGGGAGGGCAAACCCTGCTTCGATCGCTTCTTCCGGACCGCTTCAGGCGTCAGGGCAGCGAAGCCTCGACCTCTGCACGAGTCGGGCAGCCCAGCCGGCCACCGAAGCGCGTGCACTTGAGCGAGGCGGCGTGGCAGGCGAAGCGCGCGGCGGCCTCCACCGGTTGGCTCTCGGCCAGGGCCAGCGCAAAGGCGCCGTGGAAGACGTCACCCGCGGCCAGCGTGTCGATGACTTCGACGGCCGGCGCGCCCACGCGCCGCACGGCACCGCCCTCCACCCAGGCGTAGCCGGCCGCGCCGCAGGTCGCGCCCACGTGCCCGGGATGCGTGCGCGCCAGGGCCAGCAGCGCCTGCTCCACGCTCGCACCCCCCATGAAGGCCAGCAGCCCGGCGTCGGAGAACACCGCGTGTGTGGCCAGCGGCACGAGCCGCTCGAGCACACCCGGGGCCGCGATCTCGCCGTCGAGCATGCTGGGCACGCCGGCCGCGCGCGCCGCGCGCATCGCGACCTCGGCCCCCTCGGGCCAGCGCACGTCGCACAGCAGCATGTCGGCGTCTGCGAGCGCGGCCAGCGGAAGCCACTGCGCGCTGGCGTCCACGGCCGGGTCGTGGAAGGGCACGACCAGGCGCTCACCGCGCGCATCCACGATCACCGTGGCCTGCGACGAAGCGGTGCCAGGCAGCGCGCGCAGGCCCGTGACGTCCAGGCCCTCGGCGTGCAGCGCCGCGCGCGCGGCGCGACCCGGCTCATCATCCCCGCAGCGTGCCCAGATGGCCGCGTGGCCCCCGAGCCGCGCGAAGGCGCAGGCGGCCGACAGCGCCATGCCGTCGACCACCTCCACGAGGCGGTTGGCCAGCACCTTGGCCGGCAGCGGCGGCACCTGCTCGACGCGGTAGATGCGCGTGGCGCAGATCGCGCCCACGGCGATGGCGCGCGGGGAGCGGGCGCCTGCGCTCATCCGCGCACCCCGGGCCATGCCGACCCCGCGCCGGGCGTGGCGGCCGGCCGTGTCCCGCTCACGAGGCGCGCGCGGCCGCGAAGGCCGCGGCCTGCCGCGCCAGCGCCGTGATGCCTGCCCAGTCGCGCGCGGCCACGAGCGGCTGCGGCGTGACCCAGCTGCCGCCCACCGTGGGGCAGCCCCTGAGCGCGAGGTAGCGCGGGATGTGCTCGGGCTTGATGCCGCCCGTGGGGCAGAAGCGCGCCCGCGGGAACACGCCCTGCAGCTGCTCGATCTGCGTGGCGCCTTGCAGCCCGTTGGCCGGAAAGAGCTTGAGCGCCTCGAAGCCCCAGGCCAGTGCCTGCATCACCTCACTGGCCGTCCACACCCCAGGCAGCAGCGGCAGCTCCAGCCGCACCGCGGCCTGCGCGATCTCGGGCACGAGCCCGGGGGAGACGCCGAACTGCGCCCCGGCGTCCAGCGCACGCTGCACGTCGGCCGCGGTGAGCAGCGTGCCCGCACCCACGGTGGCCTCGGGCACGTGGCGGCGCATCGCCGTGATGGCCTCCAGCGCAGCCGGCGTGCGCACCAGCACTTCGAAGACGCGCACGCCGCCTTCGACCAGCGCGCGCGCCACGCCCACGGCCGTGTCAGCCTCGTGGATCCAGATGATCGGCATCACCGGCACTTGCGGCAGCAGCTCGAGCATTCCCTGTGCGGATCGGTGCATGGCAACTCCGTGCTTTGCGTGCGCGGCGGCGACGCGGTCCCTCGTGGCCTTCACTGTACGCGCAGGAGCTTCCCGGCCTGCCGCAGGCCGCCGCGGATCGGTGAAACTCGCACCGCACCCGAACCCCCGCCCCCGCATGACCGCCTCGAAGCTGCCCCTGCACGGCCTGCGCGTGCTCGACCTCACCAACGTGCTGGCCGGGCCCTTCGCCTGCCACCAGCTCGCGCACCTGGGCGCCGAGGTCATCAAGGTCGAGGCGCGCGAGGGGGGCGACCTGGCGCGTCAGCTCGGCGCCGACCCCGCGCTCAACGAGCGCCTCATGGGCGTGTCCTTCCTGGCCCAGAACGCGGGCAAGCGCTCGATCACGCTGGACCTGAAGAAGCCCGGCGCCAAGGCGGTGCTGCAGCGGCTCGTGGCCGGGTCGGACGCGCTCGTGGAGAACTTCCGCCCCGGGGTGATGCAGCGCCTGGGCCTGGGTTACGAGGCGCTGCTGGCGCACAACCCGACTCTCGTGTACTGCGCCATCTCCGGCTTCGGCCAGGACGGCCCGCTGCGCGAGCTGCCCGCCTACGACCAGATCGTGCAGGGCATGGCCGGCGTCATGAGCATCACGGGCGACGCCGCAAGCGCCCCGCTGCGCGTGGGCTTTCCGGTGGCCGACACGATCGGCGGCCTGACCGCCGCCATGGCCGTGTGCGCAGCGCTGGCCGAGCGCGACCGCACGACCGGGCGCTTCATCGACGTGTCGATGCTCGAGGCGGTGCTCGCCACGATGGGCTGGGCGGTGTCGAACCTGCTCGTGGCCGGGCAGGCGGCGCAGCCCATGGGCAACGAGAACATCACGGCCAGTCCCTCCGGCGCCTTTCGCACGGGCGAAGGCCTGCTCAACATCGCGGCCAACAAGCAGGAGCAGTTCGAGGCCCTCCTTCGCGTGATCGGGCGCGAGGAGCTGGCACACGACCCGCGCTTCGTGCACCGCGAGGGGCGCCTGGCGCACCGCTACGCCCTCAAGGCCGAGATCGAGGCGGCGCTGGCAGCCCACTCGGCTGCGCACTGGTGGCCCCTGCTGACGAATGCGGGCGTTCCCGCCGGGCCGGTCTACACGGTGCAGCAGGCGCTCGACCACCCGCAGGTGGCCGACCGCGGCATGGTCGCCACCTTCGCCGACGCCAGCGGCGTGGGCCGCGACATCCGCCTGCTGCGCACGGGCGTGAAGCTCGACGGCGCGGCGCCGGGCGTGACGTCGCCCCCGGCGACGCTCGGGCAGCACACGCGCGAGATCCTGGCCGAGCTTGGCTACGACGAGGCGGGCATCGGGGCCCTGGAGCGCGAAGGGGCGGTCTGAGCAGGCCCACGGGCAGGGCGGGCTTTGCCGATTCGCGCATGATTCACCCAGCCTGAACGGATCAGGCAACCTCGAAGAACCCAAGGAGACGAACCATGAAGCAGCACCGCCTCACCACCAGCGACGGCGTCGGCCTGAACGTGCTCGAGGCCGGCAGCGGCCCGGCCCTGGTCATGATCCCCGGCTGGTCCCAGGCCGCCGAGCAGTTCAGGCACCAGATCGAGGGCCTGTCGGACCGCTACCGAGTCATCGCCATCGACATGCGCGGGCACGGCGACTCCGACAAGCCCGCACACGGCTACCGCATCCAGCGCCTGGCCAAGGACGTGTGGGATGCGCTGCGCGCGCTGGACGTGCAGGACGTGACGATCCTGGGCCACAGCATGGGCTGCTCGGTGCTGTGGTGCTACTTCGACCTCTACGGGCCCGAGCGCATCGGCAAGTTCGTGTTCTGCGACGAGCCGCCCTTCCTCACCTCCAACCCGGCGTGGAGCGCCGAGGAGCTGGCCAACGCCGGGGCCATCTTTGCCCCCGATGCCGTGACCGGCACCGCCAACGCGCTGGCCGGCCCCGACGGCGTGGCCACCTCCAAGGGATTCGTCGGCGGCATGGTGACCTCGGCCATGGCACCCGAGACGCTCGAATGGATGATCGACTGCAACCTCAAGTTCCCGCGCGCGCACTCGGCTGCGCTCATCTACAACCACTGCCACCAGGACTGGCGCGACGTGATGCCGCGCATCAACCGCCCGACGCTCTACATCGGCGGGCGCGTGAGCCTCGTGCCCTGGAAGAGCGTGGCCTGGGCGGCCTCGGCCACGCCGGGGGCGCGGCTGGAGATCTTCGAGGAGGCCGAGGGCGGCCAGCACTTCATGTTCGTGGAGAACCCGGCCAAGTTCAACCGGATCCTGGCCGACTTCATGGGCTGAGCACGCCGCCGCGTCCCGGGAGCGGGGCGCAGCGCCGCCTCAGGCGGCGTCGATCACCTCGGCGGCGGTGCGAAAGGCGTCCACCGCCGCCGGAAAGCCGCAGTACACGCTCGCGTGCAGGAAGATCTCCTGGAGTTCTTCCTTCGTCACGCCGTTGTTCAGCGCGCCGCGCACGTGGATCTTGAGCTCGTGCATGCGTCCGAGCGCCACGAGCATCGAGACGGTGACGATGCTGCGCGTGCGCAGGTCGATGCCCTCGCGCTGCCAGGTGTTGCCCCAGGCGTTGCGCGTGACGAACTCCTGCAGCGGCTCGGTGAAGGGCGTGGCGCGGGCCAGCGCCTGGTCGACGTAGGCGTCGCCGAGCACGGCTCGGCGGGTGGCCAGGCCCTTGGGGTCGAGGTTCATGGCGGCTGACTCCGGGGGGTTCGAGATGAACAGTCGGGCGCAGGGGCGCGCCAGCGCGGCCGGGGGGGGTGGCTCGGCCCCGCTGCGCGAGTGTCGCTCAGGACCCGACGCGCAGCAGCGTCACGAGCAGCACGAGCACGCCCAGGCCGATGTTGACCGCCACCCAGCGCCGGATCTGCCCCAGGGCCTCCCCCCCCGCGGCCCACTGCTGGCCCGACACGGCCCGGTCCAGCCGCCGGTACAGCGCAAAGCGGATGTGCAGGAAGATGGCCGCCATCGCCACGCCCAGCACCGTCATCACGGTCCAGGCCAGCGGCATCTCGAAGCTGCCACCCGACTGCACGACCTGCCGGGCCACACGCCCGAGCATCCACACGCCGCTGGCCAGCGCCAACAGCGAAGCCGCGAGCACGGCCCGGAAGAAGCGGCCCAAGACGTCGTGCATCAGCACCAGGCGCACGGGGGGCTCGAGCCGGGCCACTGCCGGGCGCAGGAAGAAGTGGGCGAACACCATGCCGCCCACCCAGACAACGATGGCCAGCACGTGCAGGGTCTTGAGAATCGCGTAGAGCATCGAGGGACCTTGGCAAACGAATCAAGCCGCACGGGCGGGTTCGACGCTGGGCACTTCCACCGTCGCGAACTCGCCGGGCATCACGACCTCCAGCAGCTCGACATCGGGGCTGTGGCCGACCTCGCGGTGGCGGATGCCCGGGGGCTGGTGCACGCACGAGCCCGCCTCCAGCCGCACCAGGCCCTGGCCCTCGTACTCGAACTCGATCCAGCCCTTGAGCACGTAGACGAGCTGGAAGGTCGTCTCGTGCAGGTGCGGCTGGCCCGAGAAAGCTTCGCCGTCCGCGGCGCGGATCACGTGCGCGACGACGCGCCCGCCGGTGGCCTGCCGGATGCCGAGATCGCGGTATTCGAAGAAGCTGCGCAGGCCGCGCTCGAAGGTGGCCTGCGCGGCGTGGGTGACGACGAAGCCGGATACGGACATGGAGACCTTCCTGGGGCTGGGCGCGATGGTAGTGGCTCGGCCACGGCGCGCGCGTGCCGCAGGGCGGTGACCCTCTTCAGATCCCGCTAATAGCCAGCCGCACCAGCGTCGCCGAGAGAACGAACATCGTCACCCCGATCAGCCCGTCGAGCAGCTGCCAGGCCCGGGGCCGCGCGAACCACGGCGCGAGCCAGCGCGCGCCATAGCCCAGGGCCGTGAACCACACGAGGCTGGCCCCGCCCGCACCGGCAATGAACCAGCCCTGCAGCGCCGGGGGCTGCTGGGCCCCGATGCTGCCCACGAGCAGCACGGTGTCGAGGTAGACATGAGGATTGAGCAGCGTGAAGGCGGCTGCCTGCGCCAACGCGGCACGGCGCGCCAGGCCGGCGCCGCCCGCGTCGACGCTCAGGCGCTGCGGCTGGCGCGCGCGGCGCAAGGCCCGCCACCCGTACACGGCCAGGAAGACGGCGCCAGCCACCGCCAGCGCGCGCGCCAGGCCGGGGCTGCGCCCGAGCGCCTGGGCCATGCCCAGCACGCCAGCGGCGATCAGCAAGGCGTCGGCCACGGCGCAGAACGCGACCACGCTGCCCACGTGCTCGCGCCTGAGCCCCTGGCGCAGCACGAAGGCGTTTTGCGCGCCAATGGCCACGATGAGGCCCAGGCCCAGCGCAAAGCCCTGGGTGAAGACCGCCATCCCGAGGGAGCTGTCCGCTGCCTGCGTCATGGGAAGCCGTGCGCAGTTGCGCGAAGGCGCCGCTCAGCGGCTGGCCGTCTTCAAGGCCACCGGCGTGAGCTCCACCGAGTGCTGCTCGTCGCCCACCCAGACCGTCCCATCCTGCACCGTCACCTGCCAGGCCATCGAGCGCCGGGCCAGCGCGGCCAGCGCGCGTGCCTGCTCGGCCGGCAGCTGCCACACGGCGAGGTTCGACAGGCGCGCGACCTTGTTCTGGATGCCGCCCCACCAGATCGGCACGGCCGAGCCGTAGGCGAAGATCGACACGCGCTCGGCCCGCCCGCAGGCGCGCGCCAGGCGCCGCTCATCGGGCTGGCCCACCTCGACCCACTGCACGAGAGCCCCCGTGAGGTCGTGCTGCCACAGGTCGGGTTCGTCGGCATCCGACAGGCCGCGCGCGAACTGCAGCGCGCCACGGTCGGTGTCGTGCGGCACGAGCAGCGCAAAGGCCAGCAGCCGCACCAGCAGCCGCTCCTCGGTCTCGGAGGGGTGCAGGGCGAGCGTGAGCGCGTGGTCCGCGTAGAGGGCGCGGTCCATGTCGGCCAGCTGCAGCTGCGCCTTGTAGACGGTGGACTTCAGGGCCAAGGTCGGCTCAGGGTGCGAACATGTCCTGCAGCGTGCGCAGCGTCGCCTGCAGGGTGGGGGGTCGAAGCGCGCCCAGCCGCCTGACCAGGCGCGCCCGGTCGAGCGTGCGGATCTGGTCGAGCACGACCAGGCCCTGCTTGCCCTGGAAGGTCAGCGGGATGCGAAAGTGCGCCGCCCTCGACCCCGTCGTCATGGGTGCGACGATGACCGTTCGCAGGTGCGCGTTCATCTCGTCAGGCGAGACCACGACGCACGGGCGCGTCTTCTGGATCTCGCTGCCCACGGTCGGGTCGAGCTGGGCCAGCCAGATTTCGCCCGTCTTCATCACCAGGCCAGCTGCTCGTCGCCCTCGTTGGCGAACTCGGGCCAGACCAGCGCGTCTGAGCCCTGTGCCGCCACGCGCCTGGCATCCTCGGCCCACCCCTGACGCGGGTTGCGGCGCGCGGGGCGGATCTCGATGACGCCGTCGCGCACCTGCAGGTCGGCCGTGCCTTCCAGCCCCACCTGCGCGAGGATGGGCTTGGGGATCAGGACCCCCTGCGAATTGCCCATCTTGCGGATTGCGACTTCCATGCCGTGCCTGTGCGTGCTGTAAGCACAATGGTAGCACGGCTCAACCGGAGCCGAGCATCCTGTGGGCCAACTCCCGGCCCGACAGCCACGCCGCCTCGATGCCGCCACCTCCCAGGTGATCGCCGCACGCGCCGAGCCCGGCCTGCCCATCCCACTCGCAGCGCGCATCCGCCCCCACCGGGCCGGGATCCTGCCCCGCCTGCTGCTCCACCACCTGCGCGTAGCGCCAGCGGTGCACGACCACGTAGCGCCACTTCAGGGCCGTGCCCAGCGCCTGCTCCAGCGCGCGCGCGAGCTGCGCCTGCACATCCTGCGCGTCCGACTCGAGGTGCTGCTGGCTCCAGCCGGGGTCGGCGTGCGCGACCCACTGCGCCAGGCCAGGCGTGCGCGGCCGCCCGGGCTTGGCGTCCTGCCGGATCACGCGGGCCAGGGGCGGGGCGGGCGGCAGCAGCTCGTCCCAACCCTCGGCGCGCGCGGGATCGCCGGGCGGCTCGTCGGTGAGGGCCATCAGCGTCCAGCACGGGCTCATCGGATGAGCCAGGGCGCGCGCGGCCCACTGCGGCCGGTGCGGCGCCCACAGCGCAGCCGCCTGCGCAGGCGGAAGGGCCACCACGACCGCGTCCAGGTCATGGGCCACCGGCTCGCCGCCACCGAGCACGCTCCAGCGGCCCTCGGCCGCCACCAGCGAAGACACCTGGCACTCGGCGCGCACCGGGATGTCGCGCAGCATCCAGCGGCACAGGGCCGGCATGTCGGGCAGCCCGAGCCAGCCCTGCACGGCCTGCACGGGCGCGCCCGCGGCACCGGCCAGCCGCGGCGCCCAGCGTTGCACCTGTCCGGCCGCCTCGGCCTGGGCCAGGAACGCGGCGAACTCGGGCGCCTGCGCCGTCCACCACGGCACCCCGTGGTCGAAGAAGGCGAGTTGCGTCGAGCCTTGCTCGGGCACCCAGCTGGCACGCCGAGTGGCCATGCGCCCGCCGACACCGCGCGACTTGTCGAACACCTGCACCGCGCAGCCCGCCTCCGCCAGCGTGCGGGCGCAGGCCGCACCGGCCACACCCGCTCCGACGATGCCTACGCGCCGGGGGCCATGCCCGGCCGTCATGCGCGCCGCCAGACGCGGCGCACGCGCAGGAAGGCGTGGTAGACGCCCTCGAGCGCCGCCAGCCGCCAGCCCTTGCCGAAGAGCACCCCCAGCCAGCGCCACCGGGGCATCTCTCGCCACATCCCGGTGAAGGCCGCCGCGCCGCTGACGAGCTGTCCGTCGGCGCCGCGCAGGTGCAGCCGCGCCAGCGCCGCCTCGCGGCTGAGCTGCGCGCCCAGTTCCTCGGCCCCACATGTCGAGGCATCGACCCACCGGATGCCCTCGGCCCCAGGCTGCTGCCGGTACATCGCGATCTCACGGGTGCAGACGGGGCAGCCGCCGTCGTAGTAGACGGTGGGGGTGTCGTGTCCACCGGGTAGCGGGGTAGCGGGGTTCATGCCAGCATCCTAGGCCACACGGGGCCAGGCCGGCTTCTGTTGGATAACATTCCCGCCGCATGAACGCCCAGCTGGCACCCTCGCAGGAGTTCCGCTTCGCGAAGCTGCGCACCGGCGCGACCATCGCCTGGACCCGCAGCGGCCGCACCGATGCACCCACGCTCGTGCGCGTGGCGCACTGGCTCACCCATGTCGAGTACGACCTGCGCTCGCCGGTGTGGCGGCCCTGGATCGAGCGGTTGGCGGGCTCCTTCCGGCTCGTGCGCTACGACGAGCGCGGATGCGGGTTGTCGGGCGACGACGGGCGCCCGCGCAGCCTGGAGACCTGGGTGGAGGAGCTCGAAGCCGTGGTCGAAGCCGCGGTCGACGCCCGGCGCGAGACCCGCGTGGCGCTGCTGGGCGTCAGCGGCGCAGCCCCCATCGCGATCGCCTACGCAGCGCGCCACCCCGAGCGCGTGTCGCACCTCGTGCTGCTGGGTGGCTACCTGGAAGGCGCCCTGCACCGGTGCCGCACCGACGAGGAGCGCGCCTTCCTGCAGGCACAGTGGCGCCTGGTGGAGCTGGGCTGGGGCCGCGACGACCCAGCGGTTCGGGAGTTCTTCACGAGCCGCTTCATCCCGCAGGGCTCGCCCGAGGTGCGAGACGGCATGAACG
>CAILKA010000337.1 GCA_903834645.1 uncultured beta proteobacterium | reverse complement strand
GGCGAGCAGCCGCTGCACGTCGGCCTCCTTGCGCGCCGACATCGGCATGTACTGCGCAAAAGCGTGCCGCTCCTGCATCGACTTGAGCCAGGGCAGCAGCTCCTGGCGCCGGCCCACCGTGTCGAGCTTGTTGGCCACGAGAATCACGGGCTTGTCCGGCGGCAGCAGCGCCAGCACCTTCTCGTCGTCGGGCCCGAAGCGGCCCGCCTCCAC
Organism: uncultured beta proteobacterium; assembly: GCA_903834645.1. Lineage (GTDB taxonomy): Bacteria > Pseudomonadota > Gammaproteobacteria > Burkholderiales > Burkholderiaceae_C > Rubrivivax. The sequence goes on along the minus strand of CAILKA010000337.1, from coordinate 3,571 downwards.
GACGAAGAGCACGGTGTCCACGTCCCCCACGCTGGCGAGCACGGTGCGGTTGAGCGTGCGGTTCAAGGCCGTGGCGTGCCGGGTCTGGAAGCCTGGCGTGTCGACGAAGACGAACTGGCTGGCCCCGAGCGTGCGGATGCCGGTGATGCGGTGCCGGGTGGTCTGCGCGCGGCGCGAGGTGATGCTCACCTTCTGGCCCACGAGCGCATTGAGCAGCGTGCTCTTGCCCACGTTGGGCCGCCCGACGATGGCCACCAGCCCGCAGCGTCGCGATGCCGGATCGAGCCCGGGGGTGTCTCCGGACCCGGAAGGGTCCTGCGGCGGCTCCTCGCCCTGCGGGTTCACCGGCTCGTCGTGCGTCGTCATGGCGCCTTCTCCTTCACGCGTTCGAGCACCAGCCGTGCCGCTTCCTGCTCGGCCACGCGGCGCGAACGCCCGTGGCCCGCACATGCCAGGCCCAGGGGCGCCACCTCGCACGCCACCTCGAAGGTCTGTTCGTGCGCCTGGCCCGTGGTCGCCACGATGCGATAGGCGGGCACCGGCATCCGGCGCGCCTGCAGCCATTCCTGCAATTCCGTCTTGGCGTCCTTGCGGTACTGGCCGATCTCGGAGGCGGCGATCCCGGGCCCGAACAGGCCCTCGACCACCCCCTGCGCGGCTGCAAAGCCGGCATCCAGCGTCACCGCACCGATCAGCGCCTCCAGCGCGTCGGCCAGGATCGAGGCCCGCTGCGCGCCCCCGCCGCGGTGCTCACCGTCGGACATGCGCAGCAGCCCCTGCAGGCCCAGCGTCACTGCCACCTGGTGCAGGCTGTCCTCGCGCACCAGGTGGGCGCGCATGCGCGTGAGCTCGCCCTCGTCGGCCTGGCCGAAGCGGCGCACGAGCAGCACCGAGATGGCCAGGTTCAGGGCCGCATCGCCGAGGAACTCCAGCCGCTCGTTGTGCGGGCTGCCGAAGGAGCGGTGCGTCAGGGCCCGCTGCAGCAAGCCGGCGTTGCCGAATCGATGCCCGAGGCGCTGCTGCAGCGCGTCGAGTGGGGGCTCCATCACGCGCGAATCGGCTCAGTCGCTGCCGGCTTCGTAGCGGATCAACAGCGAGACCGGGCCGGCCATCCGCAGTTCCTTCTCGTACTTCACGTTGATCACGACACGCCCGGCCTCCTTGGTCACGATGAGGTCGTTGCCCGTGATCGACTGGATGGTGGGGTCGGCGTCGCGCTGGCGATCGAACATGCGCCGGGCATCCTCCACCGTGGCCGGGTTGCCTTGTGCGACCTTGCGGATCGTGGTCTTGATGGCCTGGAATTCGGCGACCGAAGGCACCACCTTCATCACGACGAACACGCCCGCCGCCACCAGCACCCCGTACACCAGCAGCCCGGCAAAGGTCAGGCCGGCCTGCTGGCGGCGCGAGGGATGCGGCACCAGCCGCGCGGCACGAGCCCGGTGCGTCGGGCATGCCGGGCGGGAGGGAGTCGTGAGAGAGCTATGCATGGCGAAGTCCAGGAAGAAGGGCTCAGCGGAACGCGCCGATGCGCGAGAAGTCGCCGAAATTCATCCAGATCATGAAGGCCTTGCCCACCAGGTTGCGGTCCGGCACGAAGCCCCAGTAGCGTGAGTCCTGGGAATTGTCACGGTTGTCACCCATGACGAAGTAGTGCCCTTCGGGCACCTTGCAGCGCACGCCCTCGGCGGTGTAGCGGCAGTTCTGGTGGAAGGGAAAGCTGCGGTCGGAGCCTGCCAGGAACGAATTGCGCTTGGGGTCGACGAGGATGCGGTGATCCACCGTGCCGAGCTTTTCCGAGAAATGCGGGGCGTAGCGCAGGCTGTCTTCGTCGTAGTACTCGCCCAGCGGCTGCAGCGCCACCGGCTGGCCGTTGATGCTCAGGCGCTGGTTGATCCACTCCACCTCGTCACCGGGCACGCCCACGACACGCTTGATGTAGTCCAGGCGCGGATCAGGCGGATAGCGAAAGACGATCACGTCGCCGCGCTGCGGATCGTTGCGGGGGATGACCTTCACGTTCACCACCGGGAGCCGCACGCCGTAGGTGAACTTGTTCACCAGGATCAGGTCGCCCACCAGCAGCGTGGGCACCATCGAGCCCGAGGGAATCTTGAAGGGCTCGAACAGGAACGAGCGCAGCACGAAGACGATGGCGATCACCGGGAAGAGCCCCGCCGTCCACTCCACCCACCAGGGCTCCATCAGCAGCTTCTCGCGCGCCTCCTCCAGGCCGCTGTCGCCGCGCACGATGCCCTGGCGCTGCAGCTGCTCGCGCCGCGCCGTCTCCTGGCGCTCCACCTCGGCCGCCGCGGCCAGCCGGCGCGGGCGAAAGTGCACCCGCTCGGCCAGCCAGTAGCCGAAGGTGACCACCGTCAGGACGAACAGCAGCAACGAGAAGTTGCCGATCCACCAACCCACGAACCAGCCGCCGCCGTAGACGACGAGCGCGCCGATCAGCGCGGCAGTAAGAGCGCTCATGGTGCCAGCCATCGGGAAATCAATCCTCGACCTGCAGGATGGCGAGGAACGCCTCCTGCGGAACCTCGACCGAACCGATCTGCTTCATGCGCTTCTTGCCTGCCTTCTGTTTCTCGAGCAGCTTGCGCTTGCGCGAGATGTCCCCGCCGTAGCACTTGGCGAGCACGTTCTTGCGCAGCGCCTTGATGTTTTCGCGCGCAATCACGTTCGCGCCGATGGCTGCCTGAAGCGCCACATCGTACATCTGGCGCGGGATGATCTCGCGCATCTTCGCGGCGATCTGGCGTCCGCGCGGTGCGGCCTGGCTCCTGTGGACGATGACCGACAGCGCGTCGATGCGCTCGCCATTGATCAGCATGTCCACCTTCACCACGTCGGCAGCGCGGTACTCCTTGAACTCATAGTCCATTGACGCATAGCCGCGCGAAACGGATTTGAGCTTGTCGAAGAAGTCGAGCACGATCTCCGCCAGCGGCAGCTCGTAGGTGAGCATCACCTGGCGGCCGTGGTAGGCCATGTTCAGCTGCATGCCGCGCTTCGCATTGGCCAGCGTCATCACCGGGCCGACATAGTCTTGCGGCATGTACAGGTGCATCGTGACGATGGGCTCGCGGATTTCCTTGATGCGGCCCAGCTCAGGCATCTTGCTGGGGTTCTCTACCTGCAGCACCGTGCCATCGTTCAGTTCGACCTGGTAGACCACGCTGGGTGCGGTGGTGATCAGGTCCTGGTCGAACTCACGCTCCAGCCGCTCCTGCACGATCTCCATGTGCAACAGGCCCAGGAAGCCGCAGCGAAAGCCGAAGCCCAGCGCCTGCGACACCTCGGGCTCGTAGCGCAGCGAGCTGTCGTTGAGCTTGAGCTTTTCCAGCGCGTCGCGCAGTTGGTCGTATTCACTGGCCTCGGTGGGGTACAGCCCGGCAAACACTTGAGGCTGGATCTCCTTGAAGCCGGGCAGCGCCTCGGTCGCCGGGCCGGCGTTGTTGGGCAGCGTCTTGTCGAGGGTGACGGTGTCGCCCACCTTGGCGGCCTGCAACTCCTTGATGCCGGCGATCAGGAAGCCGACTTCGCCGGCCTTCAGCTCCTG
>CAILKA010000336.1 GCA_903834645.1 uncultured beta proteobacterium | reverse complement strand
TTGCGCGCAGATCGGCAAGAACGTGCACTTGTCGGGCGGCGTGGGCATCGGCGGCGTGCGCGTGGTGCCGCCGGCAGTGGCACGCCGCGGCAGCTTCCTGGCCCGCAACGTGGTGCTGATGCCCTCTTACGTCAACATCGGTGCCTACGTGGACGAGGGCACGATGGTGGACACCTGGGCGACCGTGGGCTCGTGCGCGCAGATCGGGCGCAACGTGCACCTGTCCGGCGGGGTTGGCATCGGTGGCGTGCTCGAACCCCTGCAGGCCAACCCCACGATCATCGAGGACAACTGCTTCATCGGTGCGCGCTCGGAGATCGTCGAGGGCGTGATCGTGGAGGAGAACTCGGTCATCAGCATGGGCGTGTACATCGGGCAGAGCACGAAGATCTACGACCGGGCCACGGGCGAGGTGATCTACGGGCGGGTGCCCGCGGGCTCGGTGGTGGTGAGCGGCAACCTGCCGTCGCCCGACGGGCGCTACAGCCTGTACTGCGCCGTGATCGTGAAGAAGGTGGACGCGCAGACGCGCGCCAAGACGAGCATCAACGAACTGCTGCGGGCCTAGGTCGACGGCGACCCGGGGGCGGCACGGGGAGGTCCGATGAGCGGGAACATGGAGCGTGTGCTTCGGCTGATGGCCGAGCGTGGCGCCTCGGACGTCTACCTGGCCGTCAACACCCCGATCCTGATCCGCATCGACGGGCAGATCGTGCAGCTGTCCGAGCAGCTGATCGCCGCCGGCCAGATGCGCAACCTGCTGGCCGAGGTGCTCAAGCCCGGGCAGCTCGAGGAGCTGGACCAGCACCGCGAGCTCAACACCGGGATCGGCCTGCCCGGGGTCGGGAGCTTTCGCATTTCCGCCTTCCAGCAGCGCGGCACGCTGGCCGCGGTGCTGCGCTGCATACCGGGCAACGTGCCCGTGCCCGAGGAACTCGGCCTGCCGCGTGGGCTGTCGGACCTGGTGCTGGAAAAGCGCGGCCTGGTGCTGATGGCGGGCGCAACTGGCACCGGCAAGAGCACCACGCTCGCCTCGATGCTGGAATGGCGCAACCAGCAGATGACGGGCCACATCCTCACGATCGAGGATCCGATCGAATTCCTGTTCACGAACAAGCGCTCGATCATCAACCAGCGCGAGGTGGGGAGAGACACCGAATCCCTCCAGACGGCACTGCGCAACGCCCTGCGCCAGGCGCCCGACTGCATCCTCATTGGCGAGATCCGCGACCGCGAGACGATGAGCGCTGCCCTGTCGATGGCCCTTTCGGGCCATCTCGTGCTGGCCACGCTGCACGCCAACAACAGCGTGCATGCGCTCGGCCGCATCCTGAGCTTCTATGCGCACGATGCCCGTGCGGCGCTGCTGTCGGACCTCTCTGCGGCGCTGCGCGCCATCGTGTCGCAACGGCTGCTGCGTGCGCTGGCAGGCGGGCGCATGCCGGCCGTGGAGATGCTGCGCAACACCAAGCTCGTGTCGGAGATGATCGAGCGCGGCGACTTCACGGGGGTCAAGGAGGCGATGGAGTCTTCGATGGCGCCGGGTTCCCAGACCTTCGAGCAGGACCTGACACGCCTGGTGACGGAGGGCCTCGTGGCGCAGGACGAGGCGGTGGCCTACGCCGACTCTCCGGCCAACCTGATGTGGAAGCTCCAGAACCTGGGCAGCTCAGGCGACGCAGGCGCAGCCGGCCGGCCGGCCGGTCCGCGCGAGGCCGAGCCTCCCGCCTTCACCGAGTTCACCGTCGACGTGCGCGAAGCTGCGATGACGCTCCCGCCCGTGTTGCGCCCGCCGCGGACTTCGGCGTGAGCACCGCGCGCGGCCTGCGCACGGCTCCTGACGTGACCGTCCTCGAACTCGTGGAGCGCTGCCGTGCGCGGCTGGAGGCCGCCGGCGTCAGCTTCGGCCACGGCACGGGCTGCGCCTTCGACGAGGCTGCGTGGCTGGTGCTCTGGGGGCTCGGCTGCCCGCTGGACGCACTCGACGAGGTGGCCGACAAGCCCGTCGATCCCGGCGCTGCACGCCGCTGCGAGGCACTGGTCGCGCAGCGTATCGAATCGCGCCTTCCAGCGGCCTACCTGACCGGTGAAGCGTGGCTGCAGGGCGTGCCCTTTCATGTGGATGCGCGCACGATCGTTCCGCGCTCCTACATCGCCGAGCTGATCGTCCAGGGCACCCTCGAGCCCTGGTTGCCTGCCGAGCCGTCGCGGATCCTCGACCTGTGCACCGGCAACGGCAGCCTCGCGGTGCTGGCAGCCATGGCTTGGCCGGCTGCGCAGGTGGACGCCACGGACCTGAGCGGGCCGGCGCTCGAGGTGGCGTCGCGAAACGTCGCGCGCCATGCCCTGGGGGCGCAGATCGCGCTGCGCCAAGGCGACGGGCTGGCGGCTGCAAGCGGCCCCTACGACCTGATCCTGTGCAACCCGCCCTACGTGACGCGTGCCTCCATGGCATGCCTGCCGCCGGAGTACCGTGCCGAGCCGGCCCTGGCGCTGGACGGGGGCGAGGACGGAATGGACTTCGTGCGTGCGCTGCTGGCCACGCTACGCGCCGAGCCGGCACGCCACCTGGGTGCGGCAGGCGTGCTCGTGCTCGAGATCGGATACGAGCGCGACCACTTCGAGGCTGCATTCCCCGAGTTGGAGCCCGTGTGGCTGCCCACCAGCGCCGGCGACGACCCGGTGCTGCTGCTCACACGCGAGGCGCTGGCGCCATGATCACGCTACGCGGCGTGACACTGCGGCGTGGCGTGAAGGCCGTGCTGGAGCGCGCGGATTTCACCCTGAACCCCGGCGAGAAGGCGGGCCTGGTGGGGCGCAACGGCGCGGGCAAGTCGAGCCTGTTCTCGTTGCTGGCCGACCGGCTGCACGCTGACCAGGGCGACGTGCAGATGCCTGCAGGCTGGCAGGTTGCCGAGGTGTCTCAGGAGATGCCCGAGACCACAGAGGGCGCCACCGAGTTCGTGCTCCAGGGAGACGCGCCCTTGCAGCGAGCGCGCGCCGCTCTCGCGCAGGCGGAGGCGGCCGACGACGGCCACGCGATCGCCGATGCTCACCTCGCCCTCGAGGAGGCCGGGGCATTCGACGCGCCGGCCCGGGCTCAGTCGATGCTGCTGGGGCTGGGCTTTCGCTCCGAACAGCTCGATGCGCCGGTGAACAGCTTCTCCGGTGGCTGGCGCATGCGGCTTCAGCTTGCACGTGCCCTGATGTGCCCCTCGCAGCTCCTGCTGCTCGACGAGCCCACGAACCACCTCGATCTCGACGCCCTGGTGTGGCTCGAGAACTGGCTGCAGCGCTGGCCGGGCACGATGCTCGTGATCAGCCATGACCGTGAGTTCCTGGACGCCGTCACGCAAGTCACCTGGCACCTGGACGAGGCCACGCTGACGCGCTACGGCGGGGGCTACAGCGCCTTCGAGCTGCTGCGAGCGGAGCGGCTGTCCCAGGCGCGCGCAGCCTTTGACCGCCAACAGGATCGGATTGCGCGGCTGCAGCGCTTCATCGACCGCTTCAAGGCCAAGGCGACGAAGGCACGCCAGGCACAAAGCCGTGTCAAGGCCCTCGAGCGGATGGAGAAGGTGGCCCCCGTGCTCATGGCGGCCGACCTCTCCTTCGAGTTCCCCGAGCCGCTCGGCCTGCCTGACCCGATGCTCGCACTGCGCGACGTGGCCTGCGGCTATGGCTCCACGACGGTGGTACGCGCCGTCACGCGCACCGTGCGTGCCGGTCAGCGCATCGGCATCCTGGGCGCCAACGGCCAGGGCAAATCCACGCTCGTCAAGACCCTGGCGGGCGTCTTGCCCATCGTGGCGGGCACGGCCACCGCGGGCAAGGGCCTGGCGATCGGCTATTTCGCACAGCAGGAGCTCGACCTCCTGCACGCTGACGACACCGCCCTGCAGATGATGGTGCGCCTCGCGCGCGAGCGCCCGCCTCCCGGCGCCGACACGCGCGAGCAGGGTCTGCGCAACCACCTCGGGCAGTTCCGGTTCGAGGGCGACATGGTCCACCAGCCCGTGGGAACGCTCTCGGGCGGCGAGCGCGCGCGGCTGGTTCTGGCCATGCTCGTGTGGCAGCGGCCGAACCTGCTGCTGCTCGATGAGCCCACCAACCACCTCGACCTCGCCACGCGCGAAGCCCTGTCGGTGGCGC
>CAILKA010000335.1 GCA_903834645.1 uncultured beta proteobacterium | reverse complement strand
GCATCGGGCACCTCGTCTACCACCGCATGTGGCGCGGGCGAGTCCGCCGCCAGCGCCTGCGCCTCCTGGAGCAGGCGCTCCAGAGCCGAGCGAGCCGACGCCGGGGCCGCGGAGATCGCCGTCCGCAGCGCGTCCAGGGCCAGCTCGGCGCTGTACATCTGTCGCGTGCGCTCCACCAGGTTGTGGGCCTCGTCGACCAGCGCCGCCAGCTTCCAGTCCAGGGCCTGGAGGAGGCCCCAGAGCTGCCCGTTGCCGTCGAACAGGTGGTGCACATCGCCCACCAGCACGTCGGCCCAGCGCACGAGTTCCTGCCCGAGGTAGTAGGGGCAGATCTCGTGACGCAGGGCCACCTCGCGCTGCGCCGAGGCATCGAGCCAGCCCCGGCCGACCGCCTCCTCGCGTGCGAGGGCGAGCCGGTCGTAGAAGCCCCTGGCCAGCGGGCAGGAGTCGCCGTGGCAGGCCTTGTCGGGGTGCACGCACGCCTGGTCCTTCGGCGTCATGGCCAGAACGCGCAGCGCCTGACCTGACACCCCGGAGCGCAGCAGGTCCAGCGTCTCCAGGGCCGTGATGCGGCCGGTGCCCTTGCAGGTGAGATACGCGACCTTGTCGATGCCGTGGTCCGGCACGGCGCGCAGCAGCGGAAAGAGTGTCCCGATCGTCTTGCCGATGCCGGTCGGGGCCTGTGCCAGCAGGCTGCCCCCTGCCGAGGCCGTGCGGTACACGGCTGCGGCCAGGTCCCGCTGCCCGCTCCTGAACGCGCTTTGCGGAAAAGCCAGCGCGCGCAGCGCGCGGTCGCGGGCTGCACGGTGTGCCGCTTCCTGCGTAGCCCAGCCTGAGAAGGCCTGGCAGCGTTCAGCGAGCACAGCCTCCAGTTCATCTGCGCCGAAGACTTGTCGCAGCTCCGTCTCGGTCTGCGAGGCGACATCGAAGTAGACGAGCGCGAGGGCGATTTCCTCAAGCCCGCGCACCCGGCAGAAGAGTGCGCCATAGGTCTGCAGCTGTGCCCAGTGCAACAGCCGGCGGTTCTCCGGGATGTCTTCCGGCTGCCCGCGGATCGTCTTGATCTCCTCCAGGCAGCGGCGCCGGGGGTCGTAGCCGTCGGCGCGCCCGCGCACCCTCAGCCGACCCCAGACCCCTTCGAGGGCGATTTCGGTCTCGTAGTCCAGGCCGCGACGGGCAGCGATCACCTGCTGGCTCTTGATGCCCTCGAGCGCGGTCGCGGCGGGCGTGAAGCGGCGGTCGAGGTCGCCTCGCTTGGCGGTGAACTCGCACAGGCTGCGCACCGAGATCGTGTAGTTCGGCTGACCGGCAGCCTCCGGATCGGCAGGATTCCGAGGGGCTGCATGCCCGCCGACTTCGTCGACGGGCACATCGTCTCTGGCCAGGGGATCTGCAGGCATCCGAGGCATTGTCTCCACGAAGTGCTGATTGCCGTGCAGCGGATTGCGCGGCTGTGCGAGCAGAGCCACACCGGTGAGCGCTTCTCCTCGGCCCGAACTCGCACTGTCGACCCGCAGCGGACCGTCTACATCGCCTGTAGCTGCAAGCCTGCCAAGCCGTGGTGCCGCTCGCTTTGCTTCCTCGAAGCTGACACTTGTGGCCATCAGGACTCGGCCACGACCTGCCGTTCGCGAACGGCAGGCTCCGGCCAGTCCACTGAGCAGGTCCAACCGCGCGACGTTGGTGCGTCCTTGGGCAATGCCCGGATTCTTGCCGAATTGACTGTTACCCGGTTAACAGGTAATCTCTCTTTCATGTCGATTCAGTCGTTCGCCTGCCCCGACACGGAGGGCCTGTTCACCACAGGCAAGTGTCGCCGGTTCGTCAACATCAGGAGCGTGGCCGAGCGCAAATTGGTACAGCTCGACGCGGCGCCTTCCTTGAATTTCATGAAGGCCCCGCCAGGGAACGACCTGAAGGAATACGACGGTGCATGGCATGTCCGAATCAACGACCAGTGGCGACTGACCTTCAAGTGGGGTGAGAGCGGCCCCTATGACGTACTCATCGAAGACCCGCACTGACCCGGTCCCGACTGGCATTCGAACCCTGAACAGCAATGGAGTGCAACATGCTCAAGAACGGTATGCGTCCTGTCCACCCCGGTGAAATCTTGCTGGAGGACTACATCAAG
>CAILKA010000334.1 GCA_903834645.1 uncultured beta proteobacterium | reverse complement strand
CCTGGCGAAGAGACACGAAGAAGATCTTCAAGAGGGGGATTCGACTCGAGCGCCGGCAGGGTGCCGGTGTGGGAAGAAAGACCTAAGAGCGGATAGTCTTGCGTATATCAACCTCGGCATCTTAGCCGAAAAGCGAGCGCCCCCTTTACACCCATTCGGGCGCGGCGTCGCGTGCGGCGGGAAAGCCTGACTTTGGCTATCGGGCACTCCTTCGCGGGCGCGCCAGCGAGGCTTCGAAGGCTGCCCACATCGCCTTGCCGCTCATGCAGCCGCCCAGCGCCACAATAGGCGCCTGCCTCACCCTGGCCGACAGCAGGCCCCACCGATCTGGACTCGCTCGCCACTCTCTTCATCGGGTTCTCGGTCTTCAGCGCGCTCACGCTGGCGCTGACGCACTTTCGAGGCGATCAGTACCGCGACCTGCCCATGGCCCGAGCCGCGGGCCTGGTGCTGCTGCTGGCGCTGGCGTTGCTGCAAGGGGCTCACTTCGCGCACCTGCAGTTCGACCGGGCCTGGACCGAGTCGGCCTGGTACCGCGCGACGCTGTACATCGTCGCCCCTGCGTTCTTCGTGTTCAGCCGCCCCATCTTGCAGCCGCAGGTCCCGGACCTGCCGGGCTGGAAGATCGGTGTGCAGGCTCTGCCGGCTCTCTTGGCCTGGGCGCTGCCGGGCTCGCTGGCCGTGCCTGTGGCCTTTGCCCTGGGCGCTGCCTACCTTGCGTGGCTCGCGCGCCAGCTCTATGCCTTGCGCGGCGGCCGTGCCGATTTCCGCCTGGAGCTCCTGCTCCTGGGCGTGGCCTTCGCCGTGGCCTTGGGCGTGGCCGTGCTCGGCGTGCAGGTCGAAGCCGTGCCCCATCGCCTGTTCCTGAGCCTGTACGCCAGTGCCATCGGGCTGGCCTTCGTGCTGGTGCAGGTCACGCTGGGGCTGCGGCCCCAGTTGTCCGATGAGGTGCGGGAGACCGCACGGGCCTCCTATGCCCACACCACGCTGGCCAAAGTCGACTGCGCGGACGCGCTGGCACGCCTGGAGGCGCTGATGCAATCGCAGCGCCTGTACACCGATCCGGACCTCAGCCTGGCCGGCTTGGCCAGCCAACTGGGGCTGGGCGCGCACCAGCTGTCGGAGCTGGTGAACAGCCGCCTGGGCAAGGGCTTCTCGCGCTACCTGCGCGAATGCCGAGTCGATGCGGCCAAGGCCATGCTGCTGGCCGAGCCCCGGGCCTCGGTGCTGTCGGTGGGCCTGAGCGTCGGGTTCACCTCGCAGTCCAACTTCTACGAGGCCTTTCGGGAGATCGAGGGCAGCACACCTGGGCAGTACCGCAAGCTGCATGCGGCCTCCCATACGCTCCCTCATCAGCCCCCCCATCAGCCTCGGTAGGCCTGGTGGACGGTCCGGACGCCAGACCCTGTAGCCGCCGCACCCTCAGTTCGGCTTGAGCCCGATGCTGCGTGCCAGCGGCACCCAGCGCTCCACCTCGGCGCGCATGAAGGCCGTGACGGCCTCCGGGCTGTCGCTGGGCATGGGGCCCAGCCCCATGCGGAGCATCCGCAGTTCCCAGTCTTGCAGCTCATGGCCGAGATACGTGCGGCGAGCGCGGCGCCGGGGGTGTGAGAGGGCGGGCACCCGCAACCTGCGAGGCCGTGCGCCCTCACTCCGGCAGGATGCGCTGCTCCGTGATGAGGCGGCCCCACTTGGCGTGGTCCTCGCGCTGCGTGCGGGCCAGGGCCGCCGGCGTGGAGGCCACGGGCTCCATGCCCAGCACGTTCAGGCGCTCGCGCAGGTCAGGCATGGCCAGGATCGTGCTCAGGTGCCGATGCAAGGTGTTGACGGTGCTCTCTGGCGTTCCTGCGGCGGCGTAGAGGCCCAGCCACCCCACGCCTGCCACGTCGGGAGCGCCCGACTCCGAAAGCGTCGGCACATCGGGCAACTGTGGCGCGCGCTGGGCACCCGTGACGGCCAGAATCTTGAGGCGGCCGGACTGCACGTGCGGCAGCGTGGAGGCCAGCGTGTCGAACATGACCTGGATCTGGCCAGCCATGAGGTCTGCGCGCGCCTGAGCCTCCGAGGCGTAGCCTATCCAGGTCAGGTCAGCCCCTGCCCGCTGCCGCAGCAGCTGGCCGGACAGGAACGGCACTCCCCCGCGCCCGCCCACGCTGGCGTAGTTGATGCGGCCGGGCTGCTGCCGCGACAGCGCGATGAGCTCCCTGAGGTTGTTCACGCCGAGCCTGCTCGAGACGGTGAGCACCACCACGTTGTTGACGAGCAGCGAAACGGGCACGAAGTCCTTCGCCGGGTCGTAGGGCAGCCGGGCGTTGAAGTGCGGGTTGATGGTCATGATGCCGGCGTTGCCGAGCAGGAAGGTATGGCCGTCGGTGGCCGACCTCATGGCCACGGCGGCAATGGCTCCATCTGCGCCAGGTCGGGGGTCGACGACCACGGGCTGTCCGGTGAGGCCCTGCAGCTTCTCCCCGATCAGGCGGGCCAGCACCTCCGACGACGAGCCGCCGGGGGCGGGCACGATGAGCCGGATGGGCTTGTCGGGCCAGGCCTGCGCGCGGGCGGACCAGGGAGTGGCCAAGCCAAGCGCGGCGGCCCCCAGCAGGAGGGTGCGACGGCTCGTGCGGGTGGATGTGGGTGTCATGGAGGGCGGCTCGTTGGATGGGAGAGGGTGACGCAGTAGCCGACACATAGTGAAACGGCGGTTCCCATGATTAAACCTTCAATCCCGGGCTGCTGCATCGAGGGTTCCCCGGTCGCGTCAGGGGTTGTGCAGGCCCCCCCTGGCTGACTCATGCCGGGGCGGTAGCTTGCAGCGGCACCGTCAGCGGGTCATAGGGGTAGAGCCACTCGTTGCGTGAACGCGCAACGTTGCGGTCGTGGAAGGCCTGGCGCATCTCCTGCGCGTTGTCGATCTGGTAAAGCTGGCCCATCTCGGTCGACTCCTCGACCACACGCCGGGTGCGGGGGGCGCGGTGCTGCTCGTACACCCGCAGCCGCTGCTCGAGGGGTAGCGCGAGCTCCAGCGCGCGTGCCAGCACGCCGGCATCCTCGATGGCCATGGCCGCACCCTGGGCCATGTAGGGCAGGGTGGAGTGCACGGCGTCGCCCAGCATCGTCACGCGCGGGGTGCTCCAGACCATGGCGGGCACTCGGGTGTTCAATGCCCAGCGGAAGCACTGGTCGCGGTCGGCGGCCTCCACGACGGCACGCACCATCGGGTGCCAGCCCGTGTAGTCGCTGTCGAGCTCGGACCAGGGCCGGGCGGCCGTCCAGGACTCCTCCTCCCAGGGCCGTGCCACGCAGCCGACAAAGTTGATCAGCCGGCCGCTGCGCAGGTAGTAGGTGACGGCATGGTTGCCCGGCCCGCACCAGATGGTCGAGACGACGTCGGTGCGCAGCTGCGGCGGCACGCGCTCCACCGGCACGAGCACGCGCCAGACCACCTGGCCGGTGAAGACGGGCCGGTCCTGCCCCAGCACGTGCTGCCGCACCTGGGACTTGATGCCGTCGGCACCCACCACGAGCTCGGCGCGCAGCGTCTCGCCTGATGCAAGCTCGACCTGCGCACCGTCAGCGTCCTCCTGCACGGCCTGCACGCGTGCGTCCAACCGCACTGCGCCAGGTGCAGCCGCTTGCAGCGCATCGACGAGGGCGGCGTGGAGATCGCGGCGGTGCATCTGGTAGTAGGCCGCGCCGTGGCGCTCCCTGTGCGCATCGCCCAGTGGAATGCGGTGCAGCAACTCGCCGCTGTCGAAGCGGCGGAACTCGAAGGCCTGGGGCAGCACGCCGCTGGCCTGCAGGGCCGGCTCCACCCCGATGGCCTGCAGCACCTTCACGGCGTTGGCGCTCATCTGGATGCCCGCGCCCACCTCGCCAAGGGAGGCGGCCTGCTCGAGCACGCGCACGCGGTGGCCGCGCTGCGCAAGGCGGGTCGCGGCCGTGAGGCCACCGATGCCGGCGCCGACGATCAGGATGTCCATGGCACTGTGCTCCTAACGGTTCACCTGGTGAACCTCAACCGTTGTTTCGAGGCTGCCCGGCGCGGTGTACCGGGGGGGGGCGGCCCACCGGCGCCCGCGCCCAGAGCGCCCGCGTACCCGCGTACCCGCGTGCCCAGGCCTCGCTTGCGCCAGTGCTGCAGGCTGTCGCGGGTCAGGCCGCAGCCGTCGGCGTGTAGCCCAGCTTCTTGGAGACGGCCTGTGCGGCCTTGAAGAGTTCGGGCGCCACCGCCTCGATCGCCTGGTCGGTGAGCCTGCTGGCCGGGCCGCGGATGACCAGGCACCCTTCCAGGCCGCCGCCGCGCCCGAACACGCCTGCAGCCAGAGCCCGGATGCCCGTGACGCACTCCTCGTTGTCCAGCGCCCACCCCCGTGCCCGCACGCGTCTGACCTCGGCGCGCAGCTTGTCGGGCGTCGTGAGGGTGCGCGGCGTCACCGCCGGCAGCCCCGTGACGAGCACCTCGTCGAAGAGCGACTCCGGACCGTAGGCCAGCATCACCTTGCCCGAGGCCGTGCTGTGCAGGGCCTCGGCGTCGCCCACGTTGGCCGTCACGCGCATGGGCTGGCGGCTCTCCAGCGGCACCGACACCACCGCCTCCGTGCCGCGGCGCACGACGAACATCACGGTCTCGTCGCAGGCGTCGCGCAGGTGCTCCATCCAGGGCCGCGCCGCCTCGCCCGCGGGCACCTCGCGCAGGTTCTGGCTGGCCAGTCCGATCAGCCCGGGGCCCAGGCGGTACTTCTTGGTCACCGGGTCCTGCACGAGGAACTCCTCGGAGGCCAGGGTCCGCATCAGCCGGTAGGCGATGACCTTGTCCATCCCGAGCAGTCGCGCCACATCGCTTGCTCCCAGCTCGCCCGCAGCCGGTGTGAACTGCTTGAGGATGTTCAGCGCTTTGGCAACTGTCTTGCTCATGAGTCCGGGACGGCGGAGAGGTCGTCGTAACTATAGTTGAAACGCTCTCCAGCCCATCCCGGGCCGCTGCAGGGCACCTCAAAGGCTGGCGGAGAAGGTCAGCCCGACGGTGCGCGGGTCACCGATCTGCGCCTCCATGGTGCCCGAGGTCACGAAGCTCGACTTGTTCTGGAAGTAGATCGTGTCGCGGGCGTTCTTCACCCACGCCTGCACGCGGTAGCGCTGCTGCGGGCCGAAGCGCAGGCCCGCCTGGAGGTTGATCAGCGAGTAGGCGTCCGAGCGCTGCAGGTCGTCGTTCTCCAGGGTGAAGAAGCGCGCGCCGCGGTAGCTGACGTCACCGCCCAGCGTCAGCACCATGCCCTTGCCGATCTCGATCTCGCGCCGCACGGCGAGGCTGGCGGTCAGGCGCGGCGCGTTGGTGAGAACCTTGCCCGTGTAGTCGGTGCCGTCGGTCTTGCCGTTGTCGATCTTGCTGTCCAGCCAGCCGGCGTTGGCGTCGATGAACCAGCCCGAGGCGGGGCGGGCGTTGAACTCCAGCTCCACGCCACTGACGTGCGACTTGGGCACGTTGATGACGGCGGCATACACCTCGCCGGCGATGCTGCGCACCGACAGCAGCTGCTGATCGCGGTAGTCGTAGTAGTAGCCGGTGACGCTCATGCGCAGCTTGCGATCCATCAGCGAGCCCTTCCAGCCGGCCTCGTAGGCGAGCAGCTTCTCGGGGTTCACCGGGATGAAGAAGCCCGGGTTCGGCAGGTTGGTGCCCGCCACGATGCTGGTGGCCGGCGCGGCGCTGAAGCTGCCGGCCTTGAAGCCCTGCGACAGGTTGGCAAAGACCATCGAGTCCTTGTCCAGCTTGAGCTTGGTGCCGAGCTTCCAACCCGCCTGGTCCCACGAGGCGCCATAGGGTGCGCCGACGTAGGTGTTGGAGCCCGTGGCGCCGGCAAAGCCCTGCACGAAGGGCGTGGCCAGCAGCCGCGCCGTGCTGATCGGGTCCTGGCCTGTGATCGGCCCGAGCGCGGCGCGGGTGTTCGCATCCAGCAGGCTGCGGCGCACGGAGGTGTTGGTGCCGCGGGTCTCCTCGTTCGTGAAGCGCAGCCCGAGCAGGGCCGTCCAGGCGCGGCTGAGGTCGTGCTCCACTTCGCCGTAGGCCGACTTCACCTGGTTGGTCTGGTCCAGGCTGGTGGAGAAGATGCGCTGGTCGGGCCGGAAGTACTGAACCGAAGTGGTGTTGCCCAGCATCTCCTCCTTGAAGAAGAAGGCGCCGCCGATCCAGCGCGTGGCCGCGCTCGAGGGCGAGGTCAGGCGCAGCTCCTGGCTGTACTGCGTGGCCTCGCTGATCTGGAAGAAGTCGAAGCCGAAGGAGCCCAGTGTCTGGGGGCCGGCGTCGATGTCCTCGGCCTTCTTGTACTTGTTGCTCTCCATCGCCGTGATGGAGGTCAGCCGCATCGAGCCGATGTCGTGGTTCACAGTGACCGAGGCGCCGTTGGAGCTGACCTTCTCGACCGGGGCGCGCAGGCTGGCGCTGAAGGTGGTGGTATCGGCCGGGTCGGACTTCGCGCCGGTGCGCGACACGCAACTCGAGCCCAGGCCCACCGCCGCCGGGGCGCACAGCAGCGACGCGTTGGTGGAGGCGTTGCCGGCGGCCGTCTGCAGGCCGAGCATCTTCCACAGCTTGTTGGTCTGATCGACTTCCTCGCCGTGGATCTTCACCAGCACGCTGGTGGCTTTGCTCGGCGCCCACAGCCACTGCAACCGCGCTGCCGTGGAGTCACGGTTGTAGACCTTCTCGTTGAGGAAGACGTTGTTGTAGATGCCATCCCGCTTTTGCGTGAAGAGGGACAGCCGCACCGCGCTGGACGGGCCGAGATCGGTGCCCACGGCTCCGTCGAAGTCGACCTGCGAGTGGCTGCCCAGCGTGACCGCGGCCCGGCCGTTGAGCCCCTCGCCCAGCACCGGTCGCGCGGAGATGTAGTTCACTGCGCCGCCCGTGGTGTTGCGCCCGTACAAGGTGTTCTGCGGGCCGCGCAGCACCTCCACACGCTCCAGGTCGAACAGTTGCAGCACGTTGACGATGGGCGAGTTCAGCGAGACCTCGTCGGCATACACGCCCACGGCGCTCACCGCGTTGACGCCCACGCCCTTGGTGCCGATTCCGCGCACGTAGATGTTGGCGTTGGTGGCGCCGTTGTTGAGCGTGATGTCGGCGCTGGGAATGCGTGCGAAGAGCTCCACCGAGCTCTTGATGCCGGCCTCGTCGAGCTGCGAGCCTGCGATCGCCGACACCGCGATGGGCGTCTCCTGGATCGAGGACGAGCGCTTGGTGGCGGTGATCACCACCGTCTCCGTGGCCTGCTGCGCCAGTGCCGATTGCGCCAGCCCGCCGGCCGCCAGGGCGGCGATCAGGGCCTTCAGCGGCGTGTGGGGGTGGCGACGCTGGGGGGATGAGGACAGCATGCGGGGACTCCGGAGGATGGGATGGACAGGCGGAGGACGGTTCTTAAAATGACCTATCGTTGATATTTAAGCACCTAATGGTCTCCGGAAATCAGGGGATTCCCTGAGCCTCGTGCCTTGCCAGGACGAGTGTGCGGAGGAGGGTTCGGCTGGTAGGCGCTTGGGCATGAAATAACGACATGCGAAATAGCATTTTGTTTAATGCAACAGTTGCGCTACATTGCCGCGACGGACCGTCCCGCCACAGCGGGCCGCCGGTGCACAGGATCGAGCGGTCCGAAGACCCATCCATGACGCAAGCCACCGACGACACCTTGCCCGCGCCCGGCGCCCACGAGCGCCTGGCGATGTACGAGCGCATGCTCCTCATCCGTCGCGTCGAGGAGCGCCTGGGTGCGGACTTCAAGGCCGGCAGGCTGATCGCCGGCGTGCATCTCTACAGCGGGCAGGAGGCGGTGGGCGTGGGCGTGTGCCAGCACCTGGGCGACAGCGACTGGATCGCCAGCAACCACCGCGGCCATGGTCACTTCCTGGCCAAGGGCGGGGACGTGCGCAGCATGATGGCCGAGATCCACGCCAAGGCCACCGGCGTGTGCAAGGGCATGGGCGGCACCATGCACGTGGCCGACCTGGGCCGCGGCATCCTCGGGGCCAACGGCATCGTGGGTGGGGGCATCAGCCTCATCTGCGGCGCGGCTTTCTCACAGTCGCTGCAGGGCAGCGGCGCCGTCTCCGTGGCGTTCTTCGGCGACGGTGCCTCCACGCAGGGCGTGATGAGCGAGGCGCTCAACCTCAGCGCGCTGTGGAAGCTGCCCATGGTGTTCGTGTGCGAGAACAACCTCTACTCGGAGTTCTCGCGCAGCCATACCGTGGTGGCCGGGCGCATCGTCGACCGCGCCGCCGCCTACGGCGTGCCGGGCGTTCAGATCGACGGCAACGACCTGGATGCGGTGTGGGAGGCCGCCGGTCAGGCCGTGCGGCGCGCACGCGCCGGGGAGGGGCCAACCTTCATCGAGGCCTTCACCTACCGAATGGCCGGCCATGTCGAGGCGGAGACGGGCTTCCTGCAAGGCGCGCAGTACCGCAGCAGCGCAGAGGTGCAGGACTGGGCGGCGCGCGACCCCATCGCGCGCGCCGGCGCGCGGCTGCTCGAGCTCGGGCAGGCCACGGCACAGCAGCTCGCAGCCGTCGAGGTGCGCGTGGCCGCGCAGGTCGAGGACGCCGTGCAGTTCGCCCTCGACAGCCCGCCGCCCCCGGCTGCGCAGGCGCTGGAATTCATGTTCGCCTGAGGACGCGGGGGAAGGAGCCACCATGACCAAGCGGCGCCTGATCCAGGCGATCAACGATGCGCTGGTGGAGGAGATGACCCGCGACGAGCGCGTCATCCTCTTCGGAGAGGACGTCGAGATCAGCCTCTTTGGCGACACGCGGGGCCTGGCGCAGCGCTTCGGTCCGGCGCGCATCCGCAACACGCCCATCTCCGAGACCCTCATCACCGGCATGGCGCTGGGTGCTGCGGCGGCCGGCCACCGGGTGGTGGCGCACATGATGTTCGCCAACTTCACCTACACCGGCTTCGACTCCATCGCCAACCAGGCCGCCAAGCTGCGCTACATGACAGGTGGCCAGGCGCGGCTGCCCGTGACCTACGTGGCCGCCTACGGCGGCGGGCGCTCGATTGCGGCGCACCACTCCGATACGCCTTATCCGCTGCTGATGAACCTGGGCGGGATCCGGGTGGCGGTACCCGCCACGCCCGAGGACGCCAAGGGCCTGATGAAGGCCTGCATCCGCAGCGACAGCCCCTCCTTCTTCCTCGAAGCCGGTGGCCGCGGCGGCGAGATGGGCGAGGTGCCCGAGGGCGACTACGTCACGCCCTGGGGCCAGGCCGTGGTGCGCTGCCCGGGCGGCGACGTGACGCTGGTGGCCATCGGATCGATGCTGAAGATCGCGCTGGCTGCGGCCGAGGAGCTGCGCCAGGCCCACGGCATCCACGCCGAGGTGATCGACCCGCGCACCCTCGTGCCGCTGGACGAGGCCTGCATCCTCGCCTCGGTGGAAAAGACAGGCCGCCTCGTGGTGGTCGACGAATCGCGCGACCGCTGCAGCGCCGCCAGCCACATCGCCGCCATCGTGGCGGAGAAGGCCTTCGGCTCGCTGCGCGCGCCCATTCGTCGCGTGACCGTGCCCGACGTGGCCATGCCCTACGCCCCTCAGCTCGAGAAGCTCGTGATGCCCAGCGTCGAGCGCATCGTGCGGGCGGTGCAGGGCCTGCCCGACACATTCGCCTGAACCCCCATGAAAGTCACCCTCAAGCTCTCGCGCGTCGGCATGAACATGGAGACTGCCACCCTCAGCGCCTGGCGCAAGCAGCCCGGCGACACCTTCGCCAAGGGCGATCCGCTCTACGAGATCGAGAGCGAGAAGGTGACGATGGAGGTCGAGGCCCCGTGCGACGGCAGGCTGCTGGCCATCGCGGTGGCCGCCGGCGAGGAGGCCACCGTCGGTGGCAACGTGTGCACCATCGAGACGGACCCCTCAGCATGAACGCGCCCCTTCACACGCCCTCGATGCTCGGTGCCCGCACGCGCGATCTGGCCGAGCGTGCCGCCCGCGTCATGCCCGGGCGCCAAAGCAATCTGCGCGCGCTGCCCGAGGCGCCCGTCTTCATCGAGCGCGCGCTGGGCCAGCGCCTGTGGGATGTCGACGGCCGCGAGCTGATCGACTTCGCCATCGGCATGGGGCCGGGCATCTGGGGGCACGGCAACCGCGAGTACCAGGATGCCCTGCACGCGCAGCTCGAGCGGCTCTTCGTGGTGGCCTCGGGCATGCTGCAGACCGAAAACGAGGTGCTGCTGGCCGAGCACATCGCGGCGCACGTGCCCTGCGCCGAGCGGGTCCGCTTCGTCACCACCGGCTCCGAGGCGGTGCAGATGGTGGTGCGCCTGGCGCGCGCCTTCACGGGGCGGCGACTCTTCGTGCGCTTCGAGGGGCACTACCACGGCTGGCTGGACAATGTGCTGGGCGGTCGCGTCAACGAGGACGCCGGCGCGGCCCCCTTCGCGCTCGAGAATCCGGCCGACCCCATGCATACCGAGGGCCGTGCGCAGTTCGCGATGCAGGAGTCCTTCAAGATTCCCTGGAACGATGCCGACGCCCTCGAGGCGCTGCTCCAGACACATGGCCGGGACATCGCGCTCGTGATGATGGAAGCCGTGATGACCAACGGCGGCTGCTGCGTCCCGCGCCCTGGCTACCTGGAGCGGGTGCGCGAGCTGTGCACGCAATACGGTGTGGTGCTGTGCATGGACGAGGTCATCACGGGCTTTCGGATGGGGCTTGGGGGTGCACAGGCGCACTACGGGGTCACGCCCGACCTGACCAGCTTCGGCAAGGCCATCGCCGGGGGGATGGCCCTGGCCGCCGTGGCCGGCCGCGCCGAGATCTTCGAGCTGCTGCGCACGAACACCGTGGTCGGCGCGGGCACCTTCAACGCCGCGCCGCTGAGCATGACCGCCGGCCTGACCACCCTGCGCATGCTCGAGCGCGACAACGGCGCAGCCTACCGGCACATCGACGAGATGCAGGCGCACTTCATGGCCGAGTTCGGGCGGCTGGGCCGTCGGCACGGACACGAGCTGCTGGTGCAGGGCGTGCGTGGGGTGTTCTGCGTTCACTTCAGTGCGCTGCCGGTGGCCTACTCGGCGCGCGACCTGGCCGCCCACGCCGACCGCGACAAGGCCGGGCGGCTGCGCCTGGCCCTGATCGAGGAGGGCGTCTACGCGGGCCGCGGCGACCGGTACTTCGTCTCGGCCGGCCTGACGCCGGCCGACCTGGAAGACGGCCTGTCACGCATCGACCGGGCGCTCTCGCGCATCTGAACCGCCGGGATGCCGGGGCCCGACACTTCGCAAGCGGCGGACTGAGATGAATCCCCATCCCCTCGACGTGGGCAAGGTGCTGGGTGAGGCCCCGCTTGGGCCCCAGCACTGGCGCATCGTGCTGCTGGGCGCGCTGATGATGATGCTCGACGGCTACGACCTGTCGGTGATGGGCCTGGCCCTGCCGGCGGTCTCCGAGGCCTGGAAGGTGGACGCCTCGGCCTTCCGGTGGGCCCTCTCCGCATCCCTCGTGGGCGTGGGCGTGGGGTCGGTGATCTCGGGCTTCCTGGGCGACCGGCTGGGGCGCAAGCACACGCTGGTGGCGATGTACGTGCTGGGTGCCCTGGCGTGCCTGGGCACCGTCACCGCCACCGACATGCCGCACCTGGTGCTCTGGCGCTTCCTCGTCGGTGTGGGCATGGGCGGGGCCATCCCCAACGTGATCGCGCTGGTCACCGAGCTGATGCCCGAGCGCAGGCGCGCGCTGCTCGTCGTGCTCGTCTACAGCGGCGCTGCCCTGGGAGGCGCCGTGGGCAGCCTGCTCGCTTCCGTGATCATCCCGGCCTACGGCTGGACGTCCGTGTTCTACGTCGGTGGCCTGCTGCCCCTGGCCGTGGCCGCCGTGGTGTGGAAGGCAGTGCCCGAGTCGCCAGCCTTCCTGATCGCGCAGGGGCGGCTGCATCCGCACGCTGTGCGCACCGTCTTGCGGCTGCGCCCGGGTTTGCGCGCGGAGGAAGCCCAGGGCCTGTTCGTCGGCGACCGTCCTGCGCACGCCAGCCGCGGCCTTGCGGCGCTCTTCGTCGAGGGCCGGGCGGCCTGCACGCTGCTGATCTGGACGCTCTTCATCTGCACGCAGGCGATGGTGTTCTTCGTGCAGAGCTGGTACGTGACGCTGCTCACGCGCGACGGGCACGCGCTGGAGAGCGTGCTGCGCACCTTCTCGCTGTGGGACCTGGGCGCGCTCGTGGGTGGCATCGCGCTGGCGGCGATGGCCAGCCGCTACCCGCTGGAGCGGCTGCTGGCGTTGGCCTATGCCGCAGCCGCGGCCAGCCTGCTCGCGCTGGGCACGGTCAAGGAGCTGTCGCTCCTGACGAGCATCGTGACGTTCCTCACCGGGTTCTCAGTGGTGGGCGCCTCGTTCTGCATGGGCGCGCTGGCCGCCAGCTACTACCCCAGCGCCGTGCGGGCCACGGGGGTGGGGATGGGCCTGGGCATCGGTCGCGTGGGCTCGATCGCCAGCCCCATCCTGGCCGGCAGCGCGCTGGCTGCGGGCTGGAGCAACGAACAGATCTTCATGGCCGCCCTGGTGCCCGCCTCGGTGGCTGCTGTGGCCGTGACGGTGCTGGGCCTCGTGGGCAAGCCCCGAGGCAGCGCAGTGCGGGAACCGTCCTCCGATGAACCTCCGACCGGGATCCCGGGTTGAGCCCATGAGCGCTTGCATCCGTCTGTACCCCACCCTGGCCGGGCTTGTCCTGGCCGTGATCGCCGCCTGCTCGACCCTGCCTGCCCACGCGCTGAAGTTCGTCTCGCCGCCCCAGGTGGAGCGCAACCCCAACGACCGCGTCCCGCTGGCAGCGGTGCTGAGCCTGCACGCCGACGTGCCGGTGTCCACCGAGGTGGCCATTGGCGACGGGCAGCGCAACTGGACAGTGCGCTTTCCGATGGCTGCGGCCGGCCCGGTGAGGCTGCCGCTGGTGGGCATGAAGCCGGGCCTTGTGCACAGCTTCCAGGTCACCATCACCGATGCCCGGGGCCAGCGGCTGGCGGCGCCCGCTCCCTTGAGCCTGCGCACCCCCGACCTGCCTGCCAACGTGCTCGACTTCCCGCAGCTCAAGGTGCACCGCTCCGACGTGGCGCAGATGGAGCCCGGCATCACGCTCGTGACCGTACGCCGCCGCGCCCTGGGCCGCTCCGAGCTCATGACGCCGGTGCAGCGCCAGTTCACGGTGGGCTGGTCGGTGATCCTCGGCCTCAACGAGGCGGGGGAGGTGGTCTGGTACTACCGCTCCGACAGCCGCATCTCGGGCGTCGCCACGCTGGCCAACGGCAACATCTTCTTCCACACGGCGCAGTTCAGCCCCGTGGAGATCGACGTCCTGGGCAACCAGGTGCGCCGCTGGGGCGCAGCCAAGGGGCCGCGTCCCATGCCTCCCGGCTCGATCCCGGTGGACGCCGTGACACTGCACCACCAGCCCGAGGAACTGCCCAACGGGAATTTCCTCTCGATGGAGGCCTTCCCCAAGGTCATCGAGAACTACTACACCAGTGAGCACGACAAGAACGCGCCGCGCGCCACGCAGACGGTGATGGGTGACCAGATCATCGAGTTCACGCCGCGGGGCGAGGTGGTCTGGCGGTGGAACACCTTCGACTACCTCGACCCCTTCAAGATCGGCTTCGACACCTTCTGGTCGTACTGGCCCGTGCGCGGATTCCCCAAGGCGCTGGACTGGACCCACGGCAACGGCGTGCACCACGACAAGCGCGACGACTCGGTGATCGCCTCGTTTCGCAACCTCGACGCCGTGATCAAGATCGACCGCAAGACCAAGGACATCAAGTGGATCCTCTCGCGCGACGTCGGCTGGTCGCCCGAGCTGCGCAGGAAGCTGCTGCGCCCCGTGGGCCCGAACTTCCAGTTCCCGAGCCACCAGCACAACCCGCGCGTGACGCCCGACGGCCACGTGGTGCTCTTCAACAACAACGTGCACCAGGCTATTCCCTTCACGGGCGAGACCTCCAAGCCCGCCAGCGAATCGTTCAGCAACGCCATCGTCTACGAGATCGACGACAAGGCCATGACGGCGCGCGTGGCCTTCGCCACGCCGATGACGGGGGACGTGTCCTGCAACTCCTTCGCGATGGGGGATGCGCACGTGCTGCCCCGCACGCGCAACGTGCTCGTGGCCTTCTCGCTGTGCTTTCCCGGCCTGAAGATCGAGACCTGGGACCAGCAGGACCGCTCCAAGGTCTACGCGGACGACCTGCCCTCCTCGCCGCGCATCCGCGAGTTCCGCATCGACGACCCCAATCGGCCCGTGTGGGATGTGGAGGTGCAGCCTCCCTATCACCTGGTGCAGATGGAGGTGTTCGGGCTGCACCGCATACCCTCGTTGCAGCCCCTGGCTCCATTGAGATGACGCGTGGGCGGCTGGGGTAGGGTGCTTCGTACCAGGCGACGGCGGCGGCCTGGCGGGCAGTTGCCCCCAGGAACCGCCTCGCATCTGCCTGAGGAGAGATTCTGATGCTGCGACTGCAAGGCCGGACCGCCATGGTCACAGGAGGAGCCACCGGGCTCGGGTTTGCCTTCGCCACCCGCCTGCACGCCGATGGCGCACGCGTGGTGATCGCCGACCTGCGTGGCGCGGCCGAGGCCGCCTTGAAGCTGGACGCCGGCGGCAAGACGGCGCAGGGCCTGGCGATGGACGTGGCCGATGAAGGCTCGGTGCAGGCGGCCGTGTCGGCCGTGGCGTCGAGCTACGGCGGGGTGGACATCCTCGTCAACAACGCTGCGCTCTTCTCCACCCTCGTCAACCGCCCCTTCGAGGAGTATTCGGGCGAGGAGTGGATGCAGGTCATGCGCGTGAACACGCTCGGGCCCTTCAACTGCGCCAAGGCCGTGGCCCCGCACATGAAGGCGCAGCGCTGGGGCCGCATCATCAACGTGGCCTCCACGTCCGCGCTCAAGGGCCTGGCCAACATGGCGCACTACGTGACGAGCAAGGGTGCCGTGATCACCTTCACGCGCGTGCTGGCGCGCGAACTCGGCGCCTGGAACATCACGGCCAACGCGCTGGCTCCCGGCCTGACGCTGTCCGACCAGATCCTGAAGAACGACGACCACCTGCGCCAGTTCGGCGAGGCGATCCGCAGGTCCCGCGCGATCCAGCGCGATGCGCTGCCGGCCGACCTGGTGGGAACGGTGAGCTTCCTGGCCAGCGAGGACGCGGCCTTCATGACGGGCCAGACACTTTGCGTCGAGGGTGGCGCCATCTTCGTGTGACGGCCGGTTTCGCAGGAACCCCATGACCGATCGGCTGCATACCGCTTTGCCATGAGTGCCGCGCCACTGCGCAACGTGTTGTTCGTGATGAGCGATCAGCTGCGCTGGGATCACCTGGCCTGCAACGGCCACCCGACGATGCGCACGCCCAACCTCGATGCGCTGGCCGCGCGGGGCGTGCGGTTCGATGCCGCCTACGTGCAAGCCGGCGTGTGCGGCCCCTCCCGCATGTCCAGCTACACCGGCCGCTATGTGGGCTCGCACGGGGTCACCTGGAACCGGGTGCCCCTGTCGCCGCAGCAGCTCACGCTGGGCGACTATCTTGCGGGGAAGGGCCGTGCGTTGCATCTGATTGGCAAGACGCACGTCATTCCGGACGTCGTGGGCCTGCAGCGCCTGGGCGTGCCAGCCGGCTCGGCCACCTGGCGCCACCTGGCCAACGGCGGCTTCGCCGAGATCGACCGCATCGAGGGCCACGGCCCGCCTGGTGCCGAGAGCGGGTATGCGGACTACCTGCGTGCCCACGGCTATGCGGGTGACGACCCCTGGAACGATCATGTGGTGGCTGCCGACCTGCCCGGTGGTGGCCAGGCCAGCGGCTGGTTCCTGCGCAACGTGCACCTGCCCGCCCGGGTGGCCGAGGAGCACTCGGAGACGGCCTACGTGACGGGCCGGGCCCTGGAGTACCTGGCGGGCCCGCACGCCCGCCAGCCCTGGGCGTTGCATCTGTCCTATGTGAAGCCGCACTGGCCCTACATGGCGCCCGCGCCTTACCACCAGCGCTACGGTGAACGGGACATGCTGCCCATCCGCAAGCGAGCGGGCGAGCTCGAAGACCCGCACCCCGTGGTGGCGGCATACATGCAGATGGAGGAGTCGCAGACCTTCGCGCGCGATGAGGTCGTGCGCCAGGTGCGGCCGGTGTACATGGGGCTGATCGAGCAGCTCGACCACCACGTCGGCCGTGTCCTCGATGCCCTGCGCACGAGCGGTCAGCTCGAGCACACGCTCGTCATCTTCACCTCCGACCACGGGGACTATGGCGGTGACCACCACCTCGGCGAGAAGGACCTCTTCCACGACCAGGTGATCCACGTGCCGCTGATCGTGTTCGACCCCAGGCCGCAGGCCGACGCCACGCGCGGACAGGCGTTCAACGTCTTTGCCGAGGCAGTGGACATCGTGCCCACGGTGCTGGACGCGCTGCAGATCACGCCCCCCGCGGACCGCACGCAGGGGCGCTCGCTGGTGCCGTGGCTGCATGGCCTTGAGCCCCCTGCGTGGCGCGATTGCGTCTTCGCCGAGATCGACTACTCGTTTCGGCGCGCGCGCCGGCTGCTGGGGCGCCGGCCCGGGGAGTGCCGGGGCTGGATGGTGCGCGAGCGCGAGTGGAAGTACGTGCGCTGGCAGGGCTACGCGCCGCAGCTGTTCAATCTGCTCGAGGATCCGCACGAGTACGTCGACCTGGGCCGTGACGCGCGCCTGACGGACGTGGCCCGCCGCCTGGACGAGCGCCTGCACGCCTGGCTGGAGGCCCAGCACCCGCGCCTGACGCTGGGCGAAGCCGAGGTCGAGCTGCGCACGGACAAGGCCAAGGAGCACGGCATCTTCTACGGCACCTGGTAGTTCACCAGGCCGCTGATCGAGCCCCATTGCAACCCCCCGCACACCGAGGAGACCCATGAAGCCCATCCCCACCGTCGAGCCCGATACCCACCCACGGCGGACGCTGTTGCTGGCCCTGGCCACGGCCGCCCTGGCCCCCTCGGTCGCATACGCCCAGGCCTTCCCGGCCCGGCCCGTGCGCGTCATCACTTCCTTCGCTGCTGGCTCGGGCCCCGACGCCATGCTGCGCTTACTCGGCGAGAGGCTGGGTCGACTGTGGGGCCAGAGCGTGGTCATCGAGAACCGTCCGGGCGGCGGCGGCTTCATCGCCGTGGCCGAAGCCCGCAAGGCCGCGCCCGACGGCCACACCCTGCTGCACATCGACGGGCTGAACTTCACCGCAGCCCCGCACCTGTACAAGTCGCTCCCCTACGACCCGGTGAACGACTTCAGGCCCATCACGCCGCTGCACGCGGGCTTCTTCTTCATCACCGTGTCGGCCACCTCGCCCTGGCGCACGGTGGGCGATCTGCTCGCCGCCGCGCGCGCCAATCCTGGCCAGGTCACCTACGGCTCCTGGCAGGTCGGCAGCATCGCCCACCTCGGTGCGGTGGCACTGGAGGCCGCCTCTGGCACCCGCATGAACCATATCCCCTTCAAGGAGACCTCGCAGCTGTACGCCGCCGTGGCCAGCGGCGAGGTGGGCTGGGCCTTTGGCTCGCCGGCCAGTGCCGGGGCGCTGCAACGCGCGGGCCGGCTGCGTTTCCTGGCGCTGGCGGCATCGCAGCGCAGTTCCACCTACCCCGACGTGCCCACCGTGGCCGAGTCCGGCGGGCCGGCCGGCTTCGAGACCACCAGCTGGGTGGGCCTGTTCGGACTGCCCGGCGTGCCGGCTGCCACCCTGTCGCGCATCAGCCAGGACATCGCCCGCCTGATGATGGAGCCCGAGGTACGTACTCGGATGGTCGACTTCGGCTATGTCTCGCAGGCGCTCACGCCCGAGCAGACGGTTGCCCGAATCGAGCAGGAGCGCGCGCGCTACGCCCAGACCGTGCGTGACGCCAACGTGCGCCTGGACTGAGCCGCCCACGAACATCCCGGGAGACAGCATGGAGCGTGCACTGAATTTCCTTGGCGGTAGCTGGGCGGCCTCAGACGGCCCTCCTGGCGTGTGCATCAACCCGGCCACCGGGGAGCCCGCTGCCCACTACAGCGAGGCCTCGGCCGAGGAGGTGCTTGCGGCGGTTGCCGCCGCGCGCGCAGCCTTCGACCGGAGTGCGTGGCCACGCAGCCCCCGGCTGCGCGAGGCCGTGCTGCTGGAGTTCGCAGCCAACCTGCAGGCGCGTGCGGCACAGGTCGAGCAGTGGCTCGTCACGCTCAACGGCAAGCTCGCGCGCGAGGCGCGCGGCGAGGTGGCCACCGCGGTGTCTGAGCTGCGCTTCTACGCCGGGCTCTCGCGCAACCTGTGGGGCCGGGTGGGTGAGATCGACAACGGCTGCATGTCCCAGATCAGCCGCGAACCGGCCGGCGTGGCGGCGATCATCGTGCCCTGGAACGCGCCGGTCATCCTCCTCATCCGCTCGCTGGCGCCAGCCCTTGCCGCAGGCTGCACGGTGGTCATCAAGGCCGCGCACCAGACCTCGCTCGTGCACCAGCTCGTGCTCGAGTGCCTCACCTGCGTGGCGAGCCTGCCCGCAGGCGTGGTGAGCTCCTTTGCCGAATCGGGCTCCGAGGGCGGGCGCGCCATCACCCGCTCGCCCGATGTCGACGTGATCAGCTTCACCGGCTCCTCGGCCACCGGCAAGCGCATCGCGGCCGACGCGGCCGGTACGCTCAAGCGGCTGTCGCTGGAGCTGGGCGGCAAGGCGCCGGCCATCGTGCTGCCCGATGCACCGCTGGCCCCCACGGTGGCCGGGCTCGTGGCGGGTGCCCTGCCGATGGCTGGCCAGCAGTGCACGGCGATCGCACGCGTGCTTGTGCACGAGGAACGCTTCGAGGAGCTGGCCGCGGCGCTGGCCGAGCGGCTGGCCAGCCTGGTCATCGGGCCCGGGAACGAGCCATCGTCCCAGCTCGGGCCCCTCATAGACCTGGCCAGCCGCGACCGCGTTTCACGTTTGGCGGCCGAGTCGTCGGGCCAGGGCAAGGTGTGGCTGCAAGGAGGCGTGCCCGCCGGGCCTCTGGGGCGTGGTGCCTTCGTCTCGCCCACGCTGGTGGAGGTGGCGCACATCGGTTCCCCATACGTCCAGGAAGAGCTCTTCGGGCCGGTGCTCGTGATCGAGCGCTACCGCACGCGCGAGCAGGCCGTCGAGCGCGCCAATGCGACGCGCTACGGGCTGGCCGCCAGCGTCTGGACGGCAGACCGCGCCGTGGGGCAGTCGGTCGCGCGCGAGCTCAAGTCCGGCACGGTCTGGCTCAACACCCACAACAAGCTCTACCCGGAGGTGGAGACTGGCGGCTACCGCGAGAGCGGCTACGGTCGGCTGCACGGCGTGGAAGGCCTCAACGACTTCCTCAGCACCAAGCACGTGTACTGGGAAAACGCGCCCGTGGGCGTGGCCTGAATTCCATGCCGGTGACCCGCACCATCCATACAGGCTTCACGGTCCTCGACCTCGAAGCCATGCAGCGCTTCTTCGTCGAGTGCCTGGGCGCACGCGCCGGGGAGATCCGGCAGATTCCGGTCGGGGCGACCCTCGGACACATCACCGGCGTGCCTGGCGCACAGGCCCGCACGGTCATGCTGACGCTGCCGGGCGACCACGTCGTGGAGTTGCTGCAGTACAGCGCGCCGCACAGCGCCACCACCCAGGCGCCACGGCCTTGCGACATCGGCGGTGCGCACCTGGCGCTCGAAGTGGATTCGGTGGCCGGCACGGCTCAGGCCGCGCAGCGCTTCGGATTCGAGATCGCGGGCCGTGTGCAGAGCCTGTCCGGCGGGCCCTTCGCCGGGCGCTGCGTGGCCTATGTCCGCGACGGGCATGGCTTCACGCTGGAGCTGATTGGCGGGCCGTGATCCGGCGCTGGACTTCTGCGCCGGCGCCCGGGGCATGGCGCAGCCGCCTTCCGGAGACACTGGTCAGCCTCGAACTCGTGCTGCGTGATGAGATTCCCTGAAGAGGAGCGGCGCATGCTGCTCACACAGCCCGGCATCGGCCCGAAAGTCATCGCTCGCCTGGAGGCTGCGGGCTTCCACTCGCTCCAGGCTCTGCGGGTGGCAGGCATTCGCCTGGTGGTGGACTCAGTCTGCGCCGGGCTTGGCAGCGGGGCCTGGTCGAACCGGCTCAGGGCGCTTGAGCGAGCGCTCGACAGGCTGGCGTGAGCACCATGCGGGTCAAGGCCGTCCTTGCCGGCCCGGGCTGGTGCGCGCGGCTGTGAGGAGGTCGGCGACTAGCCGACAGCCAGCTCTGCCGGCATCCCGAGCGCCAGAGCCGCCCAGGGTCCACAATCTATCTGCCGTGCCCTGACTCGCCCGCAGCAGCGGGCTCGATGTGCGCACGCTCCCAACCGGTGGAGCCGATGCAGTTCCTGTGGCCCCTGAACCTGTGGTGGATGCTGGCGCTGCCTGCGTTGGTGGCGCTGTACCTGTGGCTGCTGCGCCGGCGCACCTTCCAGGCGGTGAGGCTGCCGAGCCTGGAGGTGGTGCGCGCAGCGGCCGGCCGGCCCTGGCGGCGCCACGTGCCGCCAGCTTTGGTGCTGCTCGCACTGGCGGCGTTGCTGCTGGCGCTGGCCCGCCCGATCGCGACCGTCACGCTGCCCGGTGCGCGCACCACGATCCTGCTGGCCCTGGACGTGTCGCTGAGCATGCGCGTGACGGATGTGAAACCCACCCGCATGGCTGCGGCCCAGGAGGCGGCCAAGGCCTTCCTGGCCGAGGTGCCCCGGCGCATCGACGTGGGGCTGGTGACCTTTGCCGGCACGGCCCAGGTGGCGCAGCGCGCGACGAGCGAACGCCCTGCGCTCGTGGCCGCGATCGATGCCATCCAGATGCAGCGCGGCACGGCCCTGGGCAGCGCCATCGTCGTGTGCCTGTCCGAGCTCTTCCCGGTGCACGGCATCGACTTGGGCCAGATGACCTACGGCCCCTGGGGCAGCCCGGCGGCGCGCAGCCTGGACGCCCAGACCAAGGCGCCCAAGCCGATCACGCCCGTGGCGCCAGGCTCCTATGGTGCGGCCACCATCATCTTGCTGAGCGACGGGCGCCGCACCACGGGAGTCGACACGATCCAGGCGGCGAAGATGGCGGCTGACCGCGGCGTGCGCATCCACGTCATCGGGCTGGGCACGCCCGACGGCCACCTCTCCTCTGCAGGAGAGGGCATGGCCTTCTACCTGCAGCTCGACGAGGCGGCGCTGCGCCAGGTGGCGCAGATGACGGGCGGGGAGTACCACCACGCCGCCAGCGCCGAGGCGCTGCGCAACGTGTACCAGGACCTCGGCTCGCAGATCGAGCTCTCACGGCGCGAGACGGAGCTCACGGCCTTGCTGGCGGG
>CAILKA010000333.1 GCA_903834645.1 uncultured beta proteobacterium | reverse complement strand
TTGCCCAGGCGCTCGGCCACGGGGATGAAGATCTCGTTGGTCTCGTTGCGGCGCTGGTAGTCGACGTCGCTGAGCTCCTCGAAGCGGGCCAGGCGCGCCTTGCTCTTGGCCTGCCTGCCCTTGGCGTTGGAGCGCACCCACTTGAGCTCCTCCTTCATCGCCTTCATGCGGGCGTCTTCCTTCTTCTGCTCGACCTCCAGGCGGCGCTCCTTCTGGTCGAGCCAGTCGGAGTAGTTGCCCTTCCAGGGAATGCCCTGGCCGCGGTCGAGCTCAAGGATCCACTCGGCGGCGTTGTCGAGGAAGTAGCGGTCGTGGGTGATGGCCACGACCGTGCCGGGGAAGCGCTGCAGGAAGTGCTCGAGCCACTCCACGGACTCGGCGTCCAGGTGGTTGGTGGGCTCGTCCAGCAGCAGCATGTCGGGCCTGGACAGCAGCAGCCGGCACAGCGCCACGCGGCGCTTCTCGCCGCCGGAGAGGTTGCCGATGGTGGCCTCCCAGGGCGGCAGGCGCAGTGCGTCGGCGGCGAGTTCAAGCTGCAGGTCGGTGTTCTCGCTGCCGGCCGCGGCGATGACGGCCTCCAGTTCGGCCTGTTCGGCGGCGAGCTTGTCGAAGTCGGCGTCGGGCTCGGCGTACTCGGCGTACACCTCGTCCAGGCGCTTCTTGGCGGCCAACACGCCGCCGATACCCTGCTCCACCGCCTCGCGCACGGTCTGCGTGGCGTCCATCTGCGGCTCCTGGGGCAGGTAGCCGATCTTCAGGCCCGGCATCGGCACGGCCTCGCCCTCGATGTCCTTGTCCAGGCCCGCCATGATCTTGAGCAGCGTGGACTTGCCCGAGCCGTTCAGGCCGAGCACGCCGATCTTGGCGCCGGGAAAGAAGGACAGCGAGACGCCCTTCAGGATCTGCCGCTTCGGCGGCACGATCTTGCCGACGCGGTTCATGGTGAAGACGTACTGGGCCATGGTGATGCTCGATTCGCGTAGCGATGGGGACGCAGGCGCAACGCGCCAACCCGACATTATCGGGCGACCTGCTAAGGTGGCGAGATGACACGGTCGGCCGGACACCACGCGCCCGCGGCAGAGGCGCCCGGCATGGGCCGGCTGCTGCTGCTGTTTGCCGGCGTGAACCTGCTCATCGGCAGCGCGGCCTTCATGAACACGGGCCTGCTCGAGCCCATGGCCGAGTCGCTGGAAACGAGCGTGGCGGCAGTCGGCCAGACCACCACCCTCTACGCCATCGCCACCGCCGTGCTGGCGCCGGTGGTGCTGACGCTCACGGGCCGGATGTCGCGCCGCGGCGCACTGGCCTCGGTGTTTGCGGTCTTCACGCTCGGCAACGCACTCACCGCGATGGCGCCCGACCTGCCCACGCTGCTGGCGGCGCGCGTGCTGATGGGCGCAGGCTCGGCGGCCACCGCGCTGATGGCCGGGCTCACGGTGGGGCTGGTGCCGGCCGATCGGCGGGCACGGGCGCTCTCGGTGGTGTTCCTGGGCATCAGCCTGAGCTATGTCACGGGCGTGCCGCTGGCGGCCTGGGCCGGGCTCGGCTGGGGCTGGCGCGTGCCGGCCTGGATCGCCACCGGGCTGTGTGCCCTGGCCACGGTGATGCTGTGGCGCAGCGTGCCAGGCGAGCGCCAGCCGGGGGCGCCCTCCCCGCTGGCAGGGGTGGGAGCGTTGCTGCGCAATGCCAGGCTGTGGTCGGTCTATGCGCTGACCTTCACCTACTTCGTCTCCATCTTCACGGTCTTTGCCTATGTGGGCCCGATGCTCGTCGCGCTCGTGCCGATGGAGCGCGCGGGGTTGTCGGCCTCCATCTCGGTGTTCGGCGTGGCTGGCGTCGCCGGCACGCTGCTGGGCGGACGCGCAGCGGACCGGTTGGGCCCGCGGCGCACGCTGATGGGCGGGCTGGCCTTGCTGGCCGCCAGCCTCGCTCTGCTGCCGCTCACGCGCGGCCACGCCTGGGCGATGCTGCCAACGGTGATGGTCTGGGGTGCCGCAGGCTTTTGCCTGATGGCGCCACAGCAGCTGCGGCTGGCGCGGATCGCTGGCGCGCAGACCCCTCTGGCGCTCTCGCTCAACAGCTCGGTGCTGTACCTGGGCACCGCAGCGGGCGCCGCGATCGGTGGCGTGGCCATCGTGCACCTCGACCCGGGCAACCTGCCCTGGGTGGGTTCGCCCGTGGCTCTGCTGGCGTGGGCCTGGGCGGCCTGGTCGGTACGCGACTGACCCTCGGCTCGGAGGTGCCCGGGCCGCTGCGGCGCCCCTGCTGTGCCTGCGCAACCGCAGCAGCGCCCGGGATGCCGTGGGTGCGGTAGACTGAGGCGGTCGTCGCGTCCCCAGTCGCCGCGTCGTGGCCTGATCCGGCACCCCCAACCCTCGCCCTGCAGACTGGTGCGCCCTCCCCGGGTGCCCGCAGGCAGCGAACCACGGCCCCACGGGCCCTCATCGATGAACTTCTCTGACCTCGGCCTGGCCGAGCCGTTGCTGCGCGCCGTGCGCGAACAGGGCTACGACACGCCCACCCCCATCCAGGCGCAAGCCATTCCTGCCGTGCTCCAGGGCGGCGACCTCCTGGCCGGCGCGCAGACCGGCACCGGCAAGACCGCCGGCTTCACGCTGCCGATGCTGCACCGGCTCTCCGCCCAGGGCCCCAAGCGCGATGCGCGCGGGCGGCTGGCCATCCGCTCACTCATCCTCACCCCCACTCGCGAACTGGCGGCACAGGTCGAGGAGAGCGTACGCATCTACGGCAAGCACCTGCCGCTCACGAGCATGGTGATGTTCGGCGGCGTGGGCATGCAGCCTCAGGTGGACCGCCTGCGCCGCGGCGTGGACATCCTCGTGGCCACGCCCGGCCGGCTGCTGGACCACCACCAGCAAGGCACGCTGGACCTGTCGCACGTGGAGATCTTCGTGCTCGACGAGGCCGACCGCATGCTCGACATGGGCTTCATCCACGACATCAAGAAGGTGCTCGCGATCGTGCCGGCGAAGAAGCAGAGCCTGCTCTTTTCGGCCACCTTCAGCGACGAGATCAAGGCACTGGCCGACCGGCTGCTGAACCAGCCCGCGCTCATCGAGGTGGCCCGGCGCAACGCCACGGCCGACACCGTCGCTCAGAAGATCCACCCGGTGGGCCGCGAGCGCAAGAAGGAGCTGCTGGCCCACCTGATCAAGCAGGGCGACTGGCACCAGGTGCTCGTCTTCACGCGCATGAAGCACGGCGCCAACCGGCTCACCGACTACCTCAACGACCACGGCATCACCGCCATGGCCATCCACGGCAACAAGAGCCAGGGCGCGCGCACCAAGGCGCTGGCCGAGTTCAAGAGCGGTGAGCTGCAGGTGCTGGTGGCCACCGACATCGCCGCGCGCGGCATCGACATCGACCAGCTGCCGCACGTGGTGAACTTCGAGCTGCCCAACGTGCCGGAAGACTACGTGCACCGCATCGGCCGCACCGGCCGCGCCGGCGCCACGGGCGAGGCGATCTCGCTGGCCTGCGTGGACGAGGAGATCTTCCTGAAGGACATCGAGCGGCTCATCAAGCGCAGCATCCCGCGCGAGGTGGTGCCCGGCTTCGAGCCCCCGGCGGGCGAGAAGGCCGAGCCGATCGTGCTCGGGCGCATGACCATTGGGGTGGCTGGCCAGCGCCGCGGCGGCAGTGGCCGCCCTGGTGGTGGTGGCGGCGGCGGTGGTGGGGGCGGTGGACGCTCCAGCGGCCGCGGCCAACCCCAGGGCGCGGGTCGCCCGTCCAATGGCGGCGGCCGCTCCGATGGCCATGCCCGTGGCGGCCGACCGGGTTCGCGACCGGCTGCGGTAGGCTCGGGGTCCACCAAGCCCCGGTCTCCCCGCTGATCCTGCCCATGCCCACGGCCGAGCCCATCCATCCGCGCGACGCGCTCTTTGAACCGGGCGAGCCGGTGGCTACGCCGCTGCCGGTGTGCGACCACTACAGCGGCGTCGAGGCGCGCATGCGCAAGAGCCTCGCGCTGCAGGCGGAGATGGGGCCGGTCTTCGATGTCACGCTCGACGGCGAGGATGGCGCGCCGGTGGGCGGGGAGATCGAGCACGCGCACCTGTGCGGCGAACTCATCGCCGGGCCGGAGAACCGCCACGGCCGAGTCGGCGCGCGCGTGCAGCCGGTGGACCATCCGCGCTTCGAGCAGGTGGTGGATGTGCTCGTGCAGCGCGCGGGCCACCGCCTGCCCTACCTGACGATCCCCAAGCCGCGCGGCGTGGCCGACGTGCAGCGCGCCGCCGAGGCCGTGGACGCCGCCGCGGCGCGCCACGGCGTGGCGCGCGCGATCCCGCTGCACACGCTCGTGGAAACACATGGCGCGCTGCGGGAGGTGCAGGCCATCGCCGCCCACCCTCGCATCGAGAGCGTTTCCTTCGGGCTGATGGACTTCGTCTCGGCGCACCGAGGGGCCATCCCGCAATCGGCAATGACGGCGGCCGGGCAGTTCGACCACCCCCTCATCGTGCGCGCCAAGCTCGAGATCGCCGCCGCCTGCCACGGCTACGGCAAGACGCCCTCTCACTGCGTCGTGACCGAGCTCAAGGACATGGAGCAGCTGCAGGCGGCCGCCGAAATGGCTTGCCGGGCGCTGGGCTACACGCGCATGTGGAGCATCCACCCGGCGCAGATCCGCCCCATCGTCGAGGCGTTCGCGCCCACCGCCGCCGAGGTGGACCAGGCCATCGAGATCCTGCTGGCGGCCCAGGCCGCGCAGTGGGCGCCGATCCGCCACCACGACCAGCTGCACGACCGCGCCAGCTACCGCTACTTCTGGCACCTGCTCGAGCGCGCGCACCGCACCGGACAACCCCTGCCCGGCGAGGTGCAGGCGGCCTTCTTCGGCGCCTAGGCGTTCAGCGGTTTGGCGCGCGGTCGCCAGGCCGCCGTGCCAGCGCGGCTCGACGGCGAGCGGGTGTATCTCCTTTGCGTCGTGTCAGGCTCGTTCCAGCCAAGTCTTGTATAAGACACAATACTTGAACGAACCCCAGGAGAGAGACGATGCTGGAAGCCTACCGTCAACACGCCGCCGAGCGCGCCGCCCTCGGCATTCCGCCCCTGCCCCTGTCGGCACAGCAGGTGGCCGCGCTCGTGGAGCTCATCAAGGCCCCGCCGGCCGGTGAGGATGCCTTCCTGCTGGAGCTGCTCACGCACCGCGTGCCCCCGGGCGTGGACGATGCAGCCAAGGTGAAGGCCTCGTTCCTGGCGGCCGTGGCGCATGGCGACATCGCCGTGGGCCTCGTCTCGCGCGAGAAGGCCACCGAGCTGCTGGGCACCATGGTGGGCGGCTACAACGTGCACCCGCTCATCGAGCTGCTCGACGACGCGCAGGTGGCGGCCATCGCGGCGCAGGGCCTGAAGAAGACGCTGCTGATGTTCGACTTCTTCAACGACGTCGCCGACAAGGCGCGCGCGGGCAACGCCCACGCGACCGACGTGATGAAGAGCTGGGCCGACGCCGAGTGGTTCACCTCGCGGCCGGAGCTGCCGCGCACGGTCACCGTCACCGTCTTCAAGGTGCCGGGCGAGACCAACACCGACGATCTCTCCCCGGCGCCCGACGCCTGGAGCCGCCCGGACATTCCGCTGCATGCGCTGGCGATGATGAAGAACTCGCGCCCGGACGCCGCCTTCAAGCCCGAGGAGGAGAGCAAGCGCGGCCCGATCCAGTTCATCGAGGACCTGAAGAAGAAGGGCCACCTCGTGGCCTACGTCGGCGACGTGGTGGGCACCGGCTCGAGCCGCAAGAGCGCCACCAACAGCGTCATCTGGATGACGGGCCAGGACATCCCCTTCGTGCCCAACAAGCGCTTCGGCGGCGTGACGCTGGGCGGCAAGATCGCGCCGATCTTCTTCAACACGCAGGAAGACTCCGGCGCCCTGCCCATCGAGGTGGACGTGACGAAGTTCGAGATGGGCGACGTCATCGACATCCACCCCTACGACGGGCGCATCACCCGCGGCGGGCAGACGCTGGCCACCTTCGCGCTCAAGAACGACGTGCTGCTCGACGAGGTGCGCGCCGGCGGGCGCATCAACCTCATCATCGGCCGCTCGCTCACGGCCAAGGCGCGCGAGTTCCTGGGTCTGCCGGCGAGCACCGCCTTCCGCCTGCCCCAGCCCACGGCCGCCTCCACGCGCGGCTTCACGCTGGCGCAGAAGATGGTGGGCCGCGCCTGCGGCCTGCCCGAGGGCCAGGGCGTGCGCCCGGGCACCTACTGCGAGCCCAAGATGACCTCGGTGGGCAGCCAGGACACGACGGGCCCGATGACGCGTGACGAGTTGAAGGACCTCGCCTGCCTGGGCTTCTCGGCCGACCTCGTGATGCAGAGCTTCTGCCACACCGCGGCCTACCCCAAGCCGGTGGACGTGAAGACGCACCGCGAACTGCCGGCCTTCATCAGCAACCGCGGCGGCATCTCGCTGCGCCCGGGCGACGGCGTCATCCACAGCTGGCTCAACCGCATGCTGCTGCCCGACACCGTGGGCAC
>CAILKA010000332.1 GCA_903834645.1 uncultured beta proteobacterium | reverse complement strand
GCGCGCGATCGCCCGCATGGAGCCCGGCCTCGTCACGCTCGTGGACGGTCTGCTGGAGCGCCTGTCGGGCCTGCCGGCGCCGGACCTGATCGGCGACTTCGCCGCGCGCATCCCGGTGGAGGTGATCGGCAACCTGCTGGAGGTGCCGCCCGACGAACGCGGCCCGCTTCAGCAATGGTCCCTGGAGATCCTCTCGGCGCTCGAGCCGGCGCCGGCGCCGCCGGTGCTGGAGGCGGCGAACGCGGCCGTGACGGGATTCCTGGACTACCTGCGCAGCCTGGTGGCGCGGCGCCGCGCCCACCCGGGCGACCCGCAGGTGGACGTGCTCACGCGGCTGCTGCAAGGCGAGCTCGACGGCGAGCGCCTCACCGAGGACGAGCTGCTGCACAACTGCATCTTCCTGCTCAACGCCGGGCACGAGACGACGACGAACCTGATCGGCAACGGCATGCACGCGCTGCTCACCCACCGCACCGAGCTCGAGCGACTCGTGGCCGACCCCTCGCTGCTGCCCACGGCGGTGGAGGAGCTGCTGCGCTACGAGAGCCCGCTGCAGCTCAATAACCGGCTGGCCACCGCGCCGCTGGAGCTGCCCAGCGGGACGGTGGCCGCGGGCAGCTTCGTCACCCTTGCCGTGGGGGCGGCCAACCGCGACCCGGCGGTCTTTCCCGAGCCCAACCGCCTCGACGTGGCGCGCCGCCCCAACCCGCACGTGGCCTTCGGCCACGGCGCACACGCCTGCGCGGGCATGAACGTGGCGCGGCTGGAGGCGCGCGTGGCCATCGGACGGCTGCTGGCGCGCTACCCGCGGCTCGAAGCCGCCGGGTTGGCCGTTCGCGATCCGCGGGTGCGGTTTCGGGGGCTGCGCACGCTGCCGGTCAGGCTCGCCTGAAGGGCGCTGTGGTGGCGCCTTGCCGCGCCGCGCTGAGCCCGCGCAACGCGCCCACGGCACGCCTGCGCAACGGTGCGCACATGCCAGCGCTTGCGACCGACCTCTACCAGTTCACGATGCTCGACGCCTACCTTGCCGAGGGCATGGAGGAGCCGGCCACCTTCGAGCTCTACGTGCGCCGGCTGCCGGCCGCGCGCCCGGTGCTCGTCGCCGCGGGGCTGCAGATCGCGCTGGAATGGCTGCAAGGCCTGCGTTTCGACGAGGAGGAGATCGACTGGCTGGCGCGCACGGCCGGGCTGCACGCGCGCACGCTGCAGTGGCTGCGTGACTTCCGCTTCACGGGAGACGTGGAAGCCATGCCTGAAGGCACCCCGTTCTTTGCCGACGAGCCGATCCTGCGCCTCACGGCTCCGCTGCCGCAGGCGCAGCTCGTGGAGAGCCGGCTGCTCAACCTCGTGCACCTGTCCACGCTCGTGGCCTCCAAGGCTGCGCGTGTGGTGGCGGCCGCCGGCGGACGCACCCTCGTGGACTTCGGGATGCGGCGCGCGCACGGTGCAGAGGCAGCGGTGCTCGGCGCGCGAGCCGCGTGGCTGGCGGGCTTCGACGGCACGGCCACTGCCGAGGCAGGCCGGCGCTTCGGCCTGCCGGTGTTCGGCACCATGGCGCACAGCTACGTGCAGGCGCACGACGACGAGTCGGCGGCCTTCGAGGCCTTTGTGCGCGCGCGGCCCGTGCACCCGATGCTGCTGGTGGACACCTACGACACGGCCCGGGGCGTGGAGCGCGTGGCAGCGCTCGCGCGCCGGCTTGCTGCCGAGGGGCTGCAGGTGGCCGGCGTGCGCCTGGACAGCGGCGACCTGCACACGCTCGCGCAAGCCGCGCGGCGCACGCTCGATCAGGCGGGCCTGGGCTCGATCGCGGTATGGGCCAGCGGCGATCTCGACGAACACCGCGTCGCCGCACTGGTGAACGCCGGGGCTCCGGTGGACGGCTTCGGCGTGGGCACCGCACTCACCACCTCCAGCGACGTGCCGGCGCTCGACATGGTCTACAAGCTCCAGGCCTATGCGGGCGTGCCGCGGCGCAAGCGCTCACCGGGCAAGGCGACGTGGCCCGGTGCGCGGCAGGTCTGGCGCGAGACGTTGGAGGACGGCACGCTGCAGCGCGACCTCGTGTGCACGGCCGGGGAAGGCCCGCCCGCGCCTGGCACGACGCCCCGCACGCAGTGGCAGGCGCTGCTGCAGCCCTGCCTGCAAAGCGGGCGCCTGGTGCGTGCGCATCCGCCGCTGGCCCAAGTGCGCACGCAGCACGCGCACGCGATGCGTACCCTGCCGCCGCGCCTGCGCGCGCTCGGGCCTGCCCAGCCGCCCTACCCGGTGGACGTCTCGGTGGCGCTGCGTGCGCTCGCCGCGCGCGAGACCGTGGGCGCAAGCTCGGACGTCTCGGCCAGTTGCGCACCGGCGGCCACCATCTCGGCCAACGCGCGCGCGCCGTCTCCGGGATGGGCCTCCACGGGCGCCACGGCGTCGCCGAGCACCACCACCTCATAGCCGAGCGCGCGGGCATCGAGCACGGTGGCGCGCACGCACCAGTCGGTGGCCAGGCCCGCGACGAAGAGACGACGCGTGCCCACCGCATCGAGCTGGCGCTGCAGATCCGTGCCGTCGAAGGCCGAGTAGGCCTCATGCGCGGCCTCAGTGGCCTTGGACACGATGCAGGCATCTCCAGGCAGATCCAGGCCGGGCCCGAAATCCGCGCCGGGGGAGCCTGCCACCGCGTGCGCCGGCCAAGGCCCCCCGCGGTGCCGGAAGGAGCAGTGGTCGGCCGGGTGCCAGTCCCGCGAGGCCGCCACCGGGAGGCCGGCACGGGTGAAGCGCTCCACGGCGCGGCAGGCGGCCTGCAGGGCTGCGTCACCCTGCGGCACCGCCAGGGCGCCTGCGGGCAGGAAGTCGCGCTGCAGGTCCACGAGCAGCAGCGTGTCGCCCGGGCGCAGCGCCAGTCGCTCGGCGGGAACCTGTCTCGAGCTGCGTTCGTCCATGTCGGCACACTGCGCTCGCGTGCCGCTGACACCCTTGTGCGTACGCAACGACGACCGCCAGCCGTGGGATGCAATGCGTCGGTCTGACCGCTCGCCGCGTGACCCCCGCCCGCCTAAACCCCCATGCGTCTCGCGCCGGGTCCGAACCGGCGGCCGTGCTTTCGCATGCGCCGGCGGCCCGGGAGCCCGAGGCTGCGACGATGGCCGGGAGGAGCGGGCCCGCACCCACCGCGCAGGACAGGCTGGCGTTCCTGTACACGCCTGAGGCT
Source organism: uncultured beta proteobacterium (assembly GCA_903834645.1). GTDB lineage: Bacteria > Pseudomonadota > Gammaproteobacteria > Burkholderiales > Burkholderiaceae_C > Rubrivivax. Next base: position 17,367 of record CAILKA010000332.1, on the reverse strand, counting down.
CGGGCCCGCTGGGCACCCGAACCGGGGCCCGTCCAATGCCTGGAGACGCACATGTCCTGGGTGCTGCGCGCCCCCGAGCACGTGCTCAAGCTGAAGAAGCCGGTACGTACGGCGTTCCTGGACTTCTCGACTCCCCGGGCACGGCTGCACGACTGCCGCGAGGAGCAGCGCCTGAATGCACGCCTGGCGCCGGGCGTGGTGCTGGGCGTGTGCACGCTGCGCTGGGACGGCGCGCGGCTGCGGCTGCATGCGGATGAGCCTTCGGCACCGGGCACGCTGGTCGATGCGGCCGTGCACATGCGCCGCCTGCCCGATGCGTGCGTGCTCGAGCAGTTGCTGCAGGCCCACCAGCTGCGCGACGACCTGCCCGGGCGGCACGCGGTGGATGCCCTGGCGCAGGTGCTCGTCGACTTCTACCGCCAGGCCCCACGCTCGGCGGTGGGCGCGCGGGCGCACCTGTTACGCCAGCGCAGGGAGCTTGCGATCGACCGCACGGTGCTGGCCCCCTGGGCGCAGGCGGCGCCGCGGCTGCCCGAAGCCGCTGCACTGCTTGCGCAGGCCGAGCAGGCCCTGGCCCGCGCAGCACCCGCACTGCGTGCCCGCGTGCGCGCCGGGCAGCTCGTGGACGGGCATGGCGACCTGCGCCCCGAGCACATCTACCTGCTCGAGCGCCCGCTGGTCATCGACGCGCTGGAGTTCAACCCGGCGCTGCGCCAGCTCGACCCGCTGGACGAGCTCGCGGGCCTGGGGCTCGAGTGCGAGAGGCTGGGGGCGCCCTGGATCGGCCCGCGGCTGCTCGTGCGGTGCGAAAGCGTGATCGGCGGGCCGCCGGACCCTGCGCTCGTCGCGCTGTATCGGCTGCTGCGGGCGCTGCGCCGGGCACGCCTGGCGCTGGCTCACCTGCGCGAGCCGGTGCCGCGCACGCCCGCGCGCTGGGTGCCGCGCGCGCGGTCCTACCTGCTGCTCGTGACCGAGGCCAGCGCGTGCGCGAGCAGCGGCGCAGCACTCACCACCTGAAGCTTGGCCGCCACCGGCCCGCCCGGCGGCAGCCGCATGGGCGGCACGCTGTCGGTGACGACGAGCGCATCGAGCACCGGATCGGCCAGCAGGTGCGCCGCGCCCTCGGTGAACAGGCCATGGGCAGCCAGGCCGATCACCTGGCGCGCACCGGCGCGCTTGAGCGCTGCGGCCGCCTGCACCAGCGTGTGCCCGGTGGCCACGATGTCGTCGAGCAGCAGCACCGTGCGGCCCGCGACATCGCCTGCCACGAGGTGGCCACCCGTGAGCAAGCCGCCGCTGCGGCGCTTGTCGACCATCGCGAAGCCCACCGTATGCGTCAGGCGCTCGACCAGCGCCGCGTGCCAGCGCAGAGCGCGCTTGGCCCCTCCGGGGTCGGGCGAGGCCACGGCCAGCGGCCCGGCCTCGGCCAGGGCGAGCGCGATCGCGCTGAAGGCATGCCAGGCTTCCAGCTGCAGCACCGGCACCCGGAACGCGTTCTCGAAGCCCGACACGTCGTGCGGCTCGAGCACGATGACCTGCGCCAGCCCCGTGGACTCCAGCGCCTGCGCCAGCACGCGCAGCGACAGCGGATCGAAGGGCTGCGTGCGCCGGTCCTTGCGCGCATAGGCGAGGTACGGAATGAGGGCCGTCACGCGAGCCGCTCCGTGGTCGCGCAGCGTCGCGGCCAGGAGCATCAGCCGCCACAGCCGGTCGTGCGGACTGTCGACCGACCCGCCGTGCAGCCCCGCCACCACCACGGCCTCCTGGCCGCGAGGATCGTGCAGCGGCCGCAGCTTGCGCTCGCCATCCTCGAAGCGGCGCTCCTCGAAGGGCGCCAGCGGCTCCTCGAGCGCGGCGGCGATCGCCGGCCCGATAGGGTCGTCCGGGTCGAGCGCGTAGAGCTGCATCGAGGGTGAGGTGGGAGTCGCGGAAGCGCGGGAGTGGGGTTGCGGCAGGCCCGGCTCAGGAACCGTCGCCGGCCTCGGCCGTCACCGCCTCGCGACCGCGAGCGGACTGCCGGGAAGGCGCGCCCGGCTCGCGCAGCTCGGGCGCCTCGCGCAGTTCCCGGCGCAGCACTTTTCCGATGGGCGACTTCGGCAGCGGCTCGGCGCGGAACTCGATGCGGCGCGGCACCTTGTAGCCGGTGAGGTACTTGCGGCAATGCTCGATGAGCTGCTCGGCCGTGAGTTCGGAGTCGCGGCGCTGCACCACGAGCTTGACGACCTCGCCCGCCGCCGCATCGGGCACGCCGATGGCCGCCACCTCAGCCACCCCCGGATGCATCGCCACCACCTCCTCGACCTCGTTGGGATAGACCTTGAAGCCCGAGACCACGATCATGTCCTTCTTGCGATCGGTCACGTGCAGAGCCCCCTCGGGATCGAGGAAGCCGATGTCGCCCGTGCGCAGCCAGCCCCCGGGCGCAAAGACCTGCCGCGTCTCCTCGGGGCGGCGCCAGTAGCCCTGCATCACCTGAGGCCCGCGCACCGCGATCTCGCCGACCGCGCCGGTCGCCAGCGGCCGCCCTGCATCGTCGAGCACGCAGACGTCGGTGGACGGCAGCGGCAGCCCCACCGAGCCGGTCCAGTCGACGATGTCGAGCCGGTTGGAGCTCACCACAGGCGAGGCTTCCGTCAGGCCGTAGCCTTCCACCAGCGGCACCCCGGCGCGCGCCTTCCAGCGCTGCGCAACGACGCGCTGCACGGCCATGCCACCGGCGGCGCAGACCTTCAGGTGACGCAGATCCACGGCATCGAAGCCTGGCGCATCCAGCAGTGATCGGTACAGCGAATTCACGCCGATCATCACCGTGGGAGCGTGGCGGCGCATCATCCCCACGAGTTCGGCCGGGTCGCGCGGGTTGGCCACCAGCAGCATGTGCGCGCCCATGCGCATGAACACCAGATGGCAGGTGAGCGCATAGGCGTGATAGAGCGGCAAGGGCATCAGCGCAACTTCCTCACCCTCGCGCAGGTCGCGCGCGATCCAGGCCGCCAGCTGCAGCACGTTGGCCACGATGTTGCGATGCGTGAGCACCGCTCCCTTGGCCACGCCGGTGGTGCCCCCCGTGTACTGGAGGAAGGCGGTGTCGTTGCCCTTGAGCGGCAGATCGTCGAGCAGGTGGTGGCTACCCTGCTCCAGCAGGTCCTTGAAGGATTGCGCCCCGGGCAGGCGCCAGGCGGGCACCTGGTGGCGCACGTGGCGCACCACCAGGTTCGTGACGAGCTCGCGCACCGGCGGCAGCAGGTCTCCGGTGGCCGTCACCACCACCTGCAGCTTGAGCCCGGGATGCTCGAGCATCACCTGCTCCAGCACGTGCGCATGGTGCTCGAGCACGACGATGGCCGCCGCACCCGAGTCGAGGAGCTGGTGCGCAAGCTCACGCGCGGTGTAGAGCGGGTTCACGTTCACCACCACCAGCCCGGCACGCAGCGCCGCGAAGGTGCACACCGGATGCTGCAGCAGATTGGGCATCATGACAGCGATGCGCTCGCCGCGGCGCAGGCCCAGCACGTGCTGCAGCGCCGCGCCGAAGTCGCGGCTCGCCACATCCATCTCGCGCCAGCTCATCGTGTGGCCCAGGCTCGTGTAGGCCGGGCGCTCGGCAAAGCGCGAGAAGGCCAGGCGCAGCAGCTCCTTCACCGAGCCCAGGCTGTCCGGATCGATCAGCGAGGGCATCGCCTGCGGATAGTGCGCCAGCCACGACTGCGGGGGAACTTCCATCGTCTGCTCCTCGGTCGGCTTCATCGGCCCTCGGCATCCAGATGCGGCGGGGAGGCACCCTCGGCCGGCTCGCCTGTCTCCGGATCGATCCACGAGGCGATGCCGATCTCGTCCTCCGCCTCCTGCAGCGTCGGGCCGGGCGAGGGCGACTCCTCGTCCCAGGCGTCGCGGTCGACGCGAGCCATTTCGTAGGTCTCGAAGGGACCGAACTGCTGGTGCCCGTCGGGCGCGATCCAGTACCAGCCATCCGGGTGCGACACGATCGGCGGCGTATCGTCGACCAGGCCCGGGCGGGCCGCGATGGCAGCCGCCGCTCCGCGCGGCGGAGGCGGATGGGCGGACTTGGCCGCGCCGCGGGTGGCGCGAGGGCCCGCGGGACGCGCGACCACAGGGGCCGAGTGGCTGGTCACAGGCTTGCTGGCTGGCGGTGTGGGGCGGGCTCGCATGGTGGTGGGGCGTCGGTTTGCGCAGGCACCTTAGGCGCCGCCGCACACGCACCGTTGCCCACGCTCAACGCCCGCGCATCGGGCCTCGGGCACAACCACTACCAAGATGCAGACGCACTGCGAGCACTTCGCGCACGGAGCCGACCGGACGCGGCGAGGTGCGCCTGGAAGGCCGGCGGCCGCGCACGCTGGGCGGCCACCCGATCCACTGTTGCGCACCAAGAGCTGAGCAGGAGGGCACCCCATGCTCGACGTGACCCGCGCTCCCGCCGAAACGCTGACGCTGCTGCTGGCCGGCGACGTGATGACCGGCCGCGGCATCGACCAGCTCCTCGCCCACCCCGGCTCGCCCGCGCTGCACGAGGCCGGCGTGGGCGACGCGCGCGAGTACCTGCGCATGGCCGAGCGGCGCAACGGCGCGCTGCCGCGCGCCGTATCCAACCGCTACGTGTGGGGCGATGCGCTCCAGGCCATCGAGGACGCCGGCGTGCAGTTGCGCATTGCCAACCTCGAGACCGCGATCACCACCAGCGATGAAACCTGGCCCGGCAAGGCGGTGCACTACCGGATGAACCCGGCCAACGTGGGCGTGCTCGCAGCGGGCGCCCTGGACTGCTGCACGCTGGCCAACAACCACGTTCTGGACTGGGGACGCCCCGGATTGCTGCAGACGCTGCAGACGCTGCGTGAGGCCGGCATCGCCACAGCCGGCGCGGGCGAGGACGGCGAGGCCGCATGGGCACCCGCCTCCCTGCCGATCGGCCAGGGCCGGCGCCTGCTTGTCTTCTCCTGCGCCACCAGCGACAGCGGTGTGCCCGGTGGCTGGACGGCCGGGCCGCGCCAGAGCGGCATCGCCCGCCTACCCGACCTGTCCGACAGCACCGCGCGTGACCTGGCAGCCGACGCCGCACGCCACCGGCGAGGCGACGGCATCGTCATCGTCTCGATCCACTGGGGGTCCAACTGGGGGCTGGAGGTTCCGCGCGAGCACCGACGCTTTGCCCGCCGGCTGATCGACCTGGGCGCAGCCGACGTGGTGCATGGCCACTCCTCGCATCACCCGCTGCCCGTTGAGGTCTACCGCGGCAAGCTGATCCTGTACGGCTGCGGCGACCTCATCAACGACTACGAAGGTATCGACCCGCGCCCGGGCGACCTGCGCGCCGACGTGGCGTGCCTGTACCTGGTGCGGCTGGACCGCGCGCGCGGGCTGCTGCGCCGGCTGGAGGTGGTGCCCATGCAGCGCTTCCGGATGCGTCTCGTGCACGCCGACCGCCAGGCGCGCGACTGGGCCCACACCCTCTTCAACGAGGGCGGGCGCGACCTGGGCACCGAGCTCGTGGCCCAGCGCGACGGCCTGTGGCTGCTGCAGTGGGGCCGCGCCCCGGTGCCAGCCTGACTCCCCGATTCCGCACCGCTGCGCGCTGAGCGGACGCAACGCCCCGGGCCCGGCCGCTTCCACCATCGTGGCTCACCCGACCCCAGCCTGGATCCGGGCAGGGGTCGCCTCCACTTCCTTCACAGGAGCCACGACCATGAATGAACTGCGTCTGTTTGACCCGCTCGCCCCCGACTTCATCGACGACGCCATGCGCAGCATGATGCGTCCCTGGCGCTGGGAGAGCGCCGAGCCCACCCCTCGCATCCGTGTCGATCTTTCCGAGGTGAACGGGAACTACGTCGTCAAGGCCGACATGCCCGGCGTGCGCAAGGAAGACATCGACGTGCGCATCGACGGCAACATGGTGACCATCAGCGCCGAGCTGAAGAAGGAGCACGAGACACGCGATCAGGGCCGCGTGCTGCGCCACGAGCGCCAGTACGGCTACGCGAGCCGCGCCTTCACGCTGTCGAGCGCGGTGGACGAAGCCAAGGCGGATGCACGCTATGAAAACGGCGTGCTGCAGCTCACGCTGCCCAAGAAGGGGGCAGCGGAGACCAAGCGCCTGGCCGTGCACTGAGACCGAGGGAGGCTGCCAAGATGAAGCTGCCCCTGCAGGTTGTATTCCACGACATGGCGGCCTCCCCGGCCCTGGAGGACCAGGCGCGCCGCAAGGTGAGCCACCTCGAGCGTTTCCGGCACGACATCATGGGCTGCCGGGTCGACGTGGCATTGCTGCACAAGCACCGGCAGCAGGGGCGCCCCTTCGGGGTGCGCCTGCACCTGACCGTGCCCGGCCGGGAGTTCACGGTGGACCGTGTGCAGGACGAGGATGTCTACATCGCCATGCGAGAGGCTTTCGCGGACATGCGCCGCCAGCTCGAGCAGTCGGTCGAGCGCGCCCGGGGCGAGGAGAAGCTGCATCCCCTCCCCCTGCGCGGGGAGGTGGTGCGGGTGTTCGACGACACGCCCGAGCTGCGGGGATACGGCTTCATCCGCACCCCCGATGGCAGCGAGTACTGGTTCTCCCGCGACAGCGTGGCAGAGCCTGCCTTCGAGCACCTGCTGGTGGGCACGTCGGTTCAATTCATCGCCGATCCCACAGCCCCGAAGCCGCAGGCCAGGCGCGTGAGCGCCGGGCGGCACGGCTACTGATCCACGGGCGCTGCGGCTCCCGGCCCGGGAGCCGCCCCGTCTCGCACGCCGCCGGGGCCACGACCTCGAACAGGTAGCGCCGCGACGCCTCGAGAAAGTTCGTGCGCGACTGCGGCGCATGGCCGTCATCGGTCTCGACAACGTCGACGGAAGGAGCGTGTGGATCTGTCATGCGTGGGCTCTGGCGGGCGCAACCGGGTTTGTTCATCGAAGGCGCGCAAGGGTAGGCAGCCGGGGCCGGCAGGCATTGCGTGCACGCAACCGCGTGGAAGGGGCCGCTGCCTATCGTGCGAACGCAGGAGGAAGACACCGACATGCCCGAGACGACCGCGCGCACACGCCTTGCGACCACGCCTGGCTCCCACCCGCTGCACCGCGAGTGGGGGGCGAGGCTGCCCTTCGACGTCGTGCTCGGGCCGTACAGGGTGGCCTTCGAGCTGCGCCCACGCCACCTCATGGAGGACGGCCGCAGGCGGGTGTGCCTCAACCTGGAGGCACACCGCGCGGAGCTGCGCCAGGACCTCACGGGCTGGGCGCTGGCCGAGGCCTTCCTGGAGAGCGTGGTGCGCCTGGCCCACTTCAGCAAGGGCTGCCAGGACGGCTGCATCGAGGAGGCCTACACCCACAGCCTGGCCACCGGGCTGATGGAGTTCGCACAGCGCAACCCGCGCGCCTGGCTGTGGTTCAACCTGCTGCTCAGCCAGGTGCTGCCGGGCCGGCGCCGCCATGACCGTGCCGTGCGCGGCGCGCTCTCCAGCGAGCCTGCACTGCCGCGACGCGTGCTCGTGGCGGGCAGGCCGGTACGGATGCGCGTGATCTCGCGCGCCGCCAGCGGACACGCCTTTGGCTGGTACGACGGCACCCGGCGCGAGGTGCAGCTGTGCACGGGGCTGGCGGGCTGCCACCTGCCCATCGTCGCGCTGCACGAGCTCACCCATGCGCTGCACCACGCCCATGGCGTGGACGACGGCGCCTCGCACCGGCGCTTCACGCAGGTGCAGGTGGCAGGCTGGCTGCGCTTCGCGCGCGACAACCCGAGCGCCTGGCACTGGCTTGCCTGGTCGATGAGCTTTCCGGCCCGCGCGCACACGGGGCCGGTGACGATGGACTGAGGGGCCCGTGTGAGGGTGGCCTGATCTTGCACCCGCTCAACGGCGGGCAGGCGCGGGCCCCCGAGGATCGGCGCCATGGCCTCTCGGCCGGCCTTGGGCCGAGGGGCGATCTCACTCACAGGAGTCTCCATGCCCTCTCCGTATCCCAAGGGTCGGCCCGACCCCGCAGCCCGTTCCGCGCCGACCTTGCCTGCAGCCCATCCGGCCCAGGGCAGCCAGGCTGATCCAGCCGCCTCGTCAACCGACCTCGCACGCGAGGCCGTCATACGCCTGCACGCCTACGGGCTGTGGGAGCGCCGCGGCCGCAGCGACGGCCACGCGATGGAAGACTGGCTCCAGGCCGAGGCAGAGCTCACCCACCTCGCAGGCCGCTCACGCGCGCGGCTGCAGGGGCCGGGCGCGGAAGGTGCGCACTGAAGGCCTTGACTACCCGCACGCCTTCCTTGGCCACCGAGCCGGTGGCGCGCGCGTCACCGCATCCGCTGGCACAGCCTGCGGAGGCGGTGTACCGCGCCTGTGATCCGGCCAGCCTGGACTTCGAGACCACGGCCAGCCTCGCGCCGCCTTCGCAGCCCTTCGGGCAGGCACGCGCGGTGCAGGCGCTGCAGCTTGCACTGGAGGTGCCCGGGGAGGGCTACAACGTCTTCGTGCTGGGCTCGCCTGGAAGCGGCCGGCACGAACTCGTGCGCAGCCTGCTGCAGGCCCATGCCGCCACGCGCAAGACGCCACCCGACTGGGTCTATCTCAACAATTTCGACGATCCCAACCAGCCACGCGCGCTGAGCCTGCCGCCCGGCGAGGGCACCCGGCTGCGCGCGGCCATGCAGGCCTTCGTGGTCGAGCTCGGGCGCGCGCTGGCCACCGCATTCGAAGGCGACGAATACCGCTCGCGCCTGGAGGCCATCCAGTCGGAGACGAAGCAGCGCGAGGAGCAGGCGCTCCAGGCCTTGGGCAGCCGCGCCGCGGAGCAGGGCGTGGCGCTGATGCGCACGCCACAGGGCTTCGCCTTCGCCCCGATGAAGGATGGCGAGCCGCTGGCCAACGAGGCCTTCGACGCCTTGCCGGTCGAAGAACGCGAACGCCTGTCACGTGCCATCGAGGGCCTGCGCGACGAACTGCGCGAACTGCTGCACGATCTGCCGCGCACGCGCCGGCAGATGCAGCTGCGCCTGCGCGAGGCCACGCGCGACACGATGGGGCTGGCCGCAGGCCACCTGATCGACGAGCTGCGCGAACGCTTTGCGCACCTGCCGCCGGTCACGGCATTCCTGGGCGAGGTGCTGCAAGACATCCTGGAGGCGGGCGATCAGCTGCGCGAGCAGCCACACGGGGAAGACGACGATGGCTCCGCCTCGCCGGTGACGCTGTCCGGATGGATCGGCCCCGTCGGCCTCGGCGGCAGCCTTGCCCTGCACCGCTACCGCGTGAACCTGCTCGTCGGGCGCGAGCCCGACGGACACGCGCCCGTGGTGAGCTGCGACCACCCGACTCTGGTCAACCTCATCGGCCGGGTGGACCACACCGCACACCTGGGCACGCTGCTCACCGACTTCACCCTCGTGCGCGCCGGCGCCCTGCATCGCGCCAACGGGGGCGCCCTGGTGCTCGATGCGCTGAAGGTACTGGCCGAGCCCTGGGCCTGGCCGGCGCTCAAGCGCGCCCTGCGCGCGGCCGAGGTGCGGGTCGAGTCGCTGCCGCAGATGCTGGGCTGGCTTGGCACGGTCCCGCTGGAACCCGAGCCCATCCCGCTGGCGCTCAAGGTCGTGATGGTGGGCGAGCGCGAGCACTACTACCTGCTGCAATCGCTCGACCCGGAGTTCAGCGAGCTCTTCCGCGTCGCAGCCGACTTCGAGGACGACATCGAGCGCAACGCCGCCCACACCGCACAACTGGCGTCGCTGCTGGGCTCGATGGCGGCCGCGCGCGGCCTGCGGCCCCTGGCGCGCGATGCGGTGGCGCGCCTGGTCGAGCACGGTGCGCGGCTGGCCGAGGATGCGGGGCGGCTGTCGACCCGAACCGGCAGTTACCTGGAGCTGCTGCACGAGTCGGACGCCTGCGCCCGGCGCGCCGGGCGCGCCACGGTGTTGCGCGAGGACGTGGTGCAGGCCCTGGCCGCCCGCACGCACCGCATCGACCGCCTGCGCGACGAGCTGCACGAGGCACTGCGCCGTGGCCTGCTGCTGGTGTCCACCAGCGGTGTGCAGGTGGGGCAGGTCAATGGCCTGGCCTACAGCGAGCTCGGCGAGCTGCGCTTTGCCTACCCCATGCGCATCACGGCCACCGCGCGGCTGGGCGATGGCGAGCTGCTGGACATCGAACGCGAGTCGGCGCTCGGCGGGCCGGTGCACAGCAAGGGCGTGATGATCCTGGCGGCCTTCCTGGCCTCGCGCTATGCGCAGGAGTTGCCGCTGTCCCTGGCCGCCAGCCTCGTGTTCGAGCAATCCTACGGGCCGGTGGAGGGCGACAGCGCCTCGCTGGCGGAGTTGTGCGCGCTGCTGTCGGTGCTGGCCGTGCTGCCGGTGCGCCAGTCGGTGGCCGTCACCGGCTCGATCAACCAGTTCGGGCAGGTGCAGGCCGTGGGCGGCATCAACGAGAAGGTCGAAGGCTTCTTCGACCTGTGCCTCTCACGCGGGCTGCAGGCAGGCCAGGGTGTGGTGATTCCTCGGGCCAACGTGCAGCACCTGATGCTGCGCGAGGACGTGGTGGAGGCGGTGCGCACCGGCACCTTCCAGGTCTGGGCCGTGGAGGATGCGGATCAGGCCATCGAGCTGCTCACGGGCACACCCGCAGGCAGCCCGGACGCCAAGGGGCAGGTGCCGGTGGGCAGCGTCAACCACCGCGTGGCCACGCAGCTCACCCGGCTCTCGGTGGTGCGCCAGGCCTGGGGGGCGCTCGGCGAGGGGGGCCACGCCGCGGGCGGGGCTAAGCGTCAGGTCCGTCGCGCCAGGCCAGCACGGCACCGCTGATCACGCCGTCCAGGCGCAGGTATGGCCGCCCCTGCACGCCCAGCACACGCCCGGCAGGCCCAGCGGGCCCGGCGCAATCGATCTCGGCAGGCGCCAGGGTGCGCAGGGTGTCGCGCACCTGCTGCACCAGGGCCGGGTGCCCAAGCCGGCCGGCCAGCTCAGCCAGCGGCAGCCCGATGTCCTCGTCGCGCAGTGCCAGCAGGGCGCGGGCGCGCTCGGTGAGGCCGCGCAGCTGCAGCGAGGCATCGAGGAACACCACCGCCTGCTCGCTCACGGTCTGCAGGTTGTGCAGGTCGCTCTGTGCCAGCACGAGCTCGGCCAGCCGCGACTGCAGCTCCAGGTTGACCGCATGGAGCTCGTCATTGATGGCCAGCAGCTCCTCGCGCGAGGCATTGAGCTCCTCGTTGGCCGACTGCAGCTCCTCGTTGGTCGACTGCAGTTCCTCGTTGGCAGCCTGCAGCTCCTCCTTGGAGGCCTCCATCTCCTCGCGCAGAGACTGCATCTCGTCGCGCCCGCGCGCGATCTCGATGTCCAGCGTGCGATCGCTGGCGCGGCGCATGCGCCGGCGCGGCGCAGGCAACCCGTCCGTCACCACGTCCCGGAAGGTGACCAGGACGGTGCCGGCGAGGTCGGGCGGGTGGGTCAGGGCACGCACCGTGACGTGCACCCGCTGCGGCGTGCGCGGGCCCTGCAGCACCAGTTCGGGCAGCTCGAGCGAACCGCCGCGCGCCACCGTCAGCGCCAGCGCGTCGGGCAGTGCCTCGCGCAGCCCGCCGCGCGCCATCGCATGCAGATTCCAGTCGGCCCGGCCAGCCGGTGTCTCCAGGTAGGCTCCGATGTGGCCGCTCGTGTAGAGGATGTTGCCCTGCGCATCGGCGAGCACGAGCGGCGGGGCGAATTCCTGCAGCAGCAGGCGGTCGGCAGCGGCCTGCATCCGGCCGGCCGGGGTCGCAGCGTCGTTCATCGAGCTCTCCTGGAGGGGTGCCGGGGCGGCGGCCGGGCCCGCCGCAAGGGCCGCCGGAAGGGAATCGACTCCGTGCATCGGGGGGGCCGCACGCCGGTACAGGCGCAGCCGCACATCGAGAGTCTCGAAGCTCGCGTCGAAGCCGGCTGCCGTCTCGCTCTGGCCCAGCAGCAGCAAGCCGGCCGGGCGCAGGCAGTAGCGAAACAGCGGGAAGAGGCGGTGCTGCACGGAGGCGCCGAAGTAGATCAGCACATTGCGGCAGCACAGCAAGTCCAGCCGCATGAAGGGGGGCGCCGTCAGCAGGTCGTGGGTGGCGAAGATCACGCTGTCACGCACCGGCTGCGCCACGCGCCAGCCGGTGCCGGCGGGCACGAAGTGCCGTTGCAGCCGCTCGGGCCCCACTTCCTCGGCAATCCTGGCCGGGTACAAGGCGCGGCGGGCCACGTCGATGGCTTCTGGGTTGAGGTCGGTGGCAAAGATCTTCACGGGCACGCGCCGCTCCGGCTCGAGCGCAGCCATCACCTCCTCGAGCACCATCGCCAGCGAGTACGCCTCCTCGCCCGTGGAGCAGCCCGCCACCCAGGCCCGGAAGGGCTCCCCGGCGGGTCGATGCTGCCGCAGCGCAGGCAACACCCACTCGGGCAGCGAACGCCAGACGGACTCGTCGCGGAAGAAGGCGGTCACGCCGATCAGCAGCTCACGCGCCAGCAGGGTCACCTCCTGGGGGCTCGCCCGCAGCAAGGCGAGGTAGGCCTGCGTCCCGTCCAGCCCATGCAGGCCGGCCCGGCGCTCGATGCGCCGGCGCAGCGTCGTGGCCTTGTAGCTGCGGAAGTCGGGATGCCCGCAGCTGCGCAGGTATCTCAACACCGGCTCGATGTCGGCGGCACTCGGGGCGGCGTCTTCCACTCGGGCACTCTACCTTGCCCCGCTGACGATTGCTTGCACGCAAGCCGGCACGCACGCGCGCAGCCGACGATCGTGGATTCCCAATCAACCGGAGGGCTGCAATGGAGAGCGCGAAGAAGGACGCCGACATCCGCAAGGACGTGATGGCCGAACTGGAGTGGGATCCCGCCATCGATCCCACGCACGTGGGCGTGGCGGTGCGCGAGGGCGTGGTCACGCTCACCGGGCACCTGGACACCTACGCCGAGAAGTACGCGGTGCAGCGCGCAGTACAGCGTGTGGAAGGCGTGCACGCGGTGGCAGTCGAGATCGACGTCAAGCTCGAGCCGGGGCACCGGCGCAGCGACTCCGAGATCGCCACGGCCGCCGAATCGGCGCTCAAGTGGCACGCCCTCGTGCCCGAGGACCGTGTGCGCGTGCAGGTGGAGAAGGGCTGGGTCACGCTTGGCGGCGAAGTGGATTGGGAGTACCAGCGCGTGGCAGCGGCCAAGGCCGTGCGTCCGCTCACGGGCGTCGTGGGCGTGACCAACGGCATCGCGCTCAAGCCGCAGACCACCCCCGCCAACATCGGCGACCGCATCCGCGAAGCCCTGGCGCGACACGCCGAGCGGGAGGCGCGCCACATCGTCGTGGACGTCAGCGGCGCCACCGTGACGCTCAAGGGGCGCGTGGACTCCTGGCCCGAGCGCTCCGCAGCCGAAGGCGCCTGCTGGGCGGCACCCGGCATCACGCGCGTCGTCAACGACCTCACCGTCACCCGCTAGAAGGGCCCGACATGGACCGCACCGACGCCGGCCGGATCCGCTCGCGCATCGTCACGGTCATGCGCCGCGAGACTGCGCTCGCGGGGGCGGCGCAGCGCGCCCTCGTGGGCCGGGTGACGCTGGACGACGTGCTGGCCCTGCTGGCCGAGCAGCTGCGGGCCATGTGCCTCGCGGTGGAGACGGAGCAGCTGCAGGAGCGGCGTGCCCGGCGCTGAGCCCGGCGGGCGCGGCACGCGCGCCCGCCGGAGCCCTTCTTCAGGCACGCGCGGCCATGTCCTCCAGCGTGCCGCGCGTGTTGCGCGCGCACACCTTCAGCCCGTCCAGGTCGACGATCTCGACCGCTCGGTTGTCCACCTTCAGGTAGCCCGCGTCGGCCAGTGCGCCGAAGGAGCGGCTGGCGGTGGCGTGCGCCACACCCAGGTAGCTCGCGATGTCGCGCCGGTTCATGCGCAGCAGCAGTCGCCGCGGCGACTGCCCGCGCTCGACCATCTGGCTCGAGACCTGCACCAGGAAGCGCGCCAGCCGCACCTCGGCAGCCACGGCAGACATCACATCGGCGATCTCACAGGCGCGGCGCAGCTCGCGGCTCACGGCCGCCTGCAGCGCGCGGTCGAAGGCGGGCACACGCTGGCGCAGGGTGTCGAGCGCACGCACCGGCACGGCGTAGACGCGGCTGTCCTCCAGCGCTGCGGCGGCCGTCTGGTACTGCCCCTTGGACAGCCCGTCGAAGCCCAGGATCTCCCCCATGCCGGCGAACCCGAGCACCTGCTCGTAGCCATCCTCGGCCATGCGCAGGGTCTTGAAGTTGCCCAGCTGGATCACGTAGAGATGATCGGCCGGCGCGCCTTCGTGGAACAGCGATGCGCCCGTGCGCAGCCGCCTCACCGGGATCGCGTAGGCCTCACCGGCTGGCCGCTCATCCGAGGCCACCCCCATGACCTGCAGCAGGTCCGAGAGCTTGCCCTGGCCAGCGGTACCCGCTGGCGTGACCGGACGCCCGTACCAGCCGGCCCGCTCGGCCATCCTGCGCGATTGGATAGGGCTTTGCCCTTGCTGCATCATGTCCATGATCCCTCTCTCGTGTGGTGGTTGGAAGTCGTCGGGCACCGCATCTGGTGCAGGCGCAAAGCTTCCGCCGCCTTGCGATCAACGGCAATCGGCGTGCGCCGCGAAGAGCGAGTGCCGGATTCCCGGGCGCGGTCTTCCGGACTCCGAACGACGGTAGGAGGATTCCGATTGCGCGGCGCCGGGACCGCTGGCAGCGGCCTGCCCGGCTGGGCCGCGCACACGGGCGTTGTGCGCGGGCAAGGGGGGCAGCACGCCACCGGGCGAACATGACCACGGGAGCGACGCACGCTTGCGGCGTGCCCGACGAGGGCTGAGCCGGTTCGCGCCAGGCACGCGGGCCGCGCTCCTTGATCCCACCCGTGACACAAGCGTTACGCGCGGGCCGGGTGTACCCGAGAGTGCGAGGAGGATTCTTGATGCCGCACCGCAGGCCACCTAGACTTAATGGTTTTCCCGAGTCGCCACTTCTGCACCACCCCTTCCCGACCACCCGGCTCCTCACCCCTGCGGCACCGATGCCCCTTCCCGACATCTGCCCACCGGGCCTGCACCTGCAGCACCGGCTGCGCCTGGAGCGCGCCACGGAACGGCGGCGCATCACGCGGGAACTGCACGATGAGCTCGGCCAGCATCTCACTGCCATCCAGCTCACGCTCGCCCCCTTGCTGCAGGATGCGCCACCCGGCACGCTGCGGCAGCTGGGTGTGCTGGTCGAGGAGACGGCGGCGTCCCTGCGCCGCCTGGTGGGCGACCAGCGCCCCGCATGGCTCGACGGCCACGGCCCGACGGCCGCGCTGCGCGCCCTCGGCCGAAACGCGGCGCGCAGCCTGGGCATCCGAGTGTCCGTGCGGGTCTTCGGCCGAGAGGCCGCCCTGACCGATGCGCAGGCCCTTGCGCTGTACCGGATCGCGCAGGAGAGCCTGACCAACGTCGCGCGCCACGCGCGAGCCAGCGCGGCGCGCATGCGGCTGCACTGGGAACCCGAGCAGGTCACGCTCATCCTCGAGGACGACGGCGTCGGCCTGCCCCCAGACGCCCTGGCCCGGCACGGCTGCATCGGCCTGCGCAGCATGGGTGAACGCGTGGCCGAGCACGGCGGCTCGATCGAATTCAGCCAGCGGCGCAGGGGCGGCACCTGCGTGCGTGCGAGGCTCCCCCTGCGGCCCACGGGCCGGGTATCCGAACCGGGCACACCCTGATGCTTCAAGCCACCACCGGCGCCCCGCTGCGCATCCTGCTCGTCGATGACCACGCGATCGTGCGCGAGGGGCTGCAGCGCATCCTCGAGTCCACGCCCGAGCGCTGGGTGGCGCTGCAGGCCGAGTCCGGCTTCGAGGCGCTGCAGGTCCTGCGCACCCAGGCGGTGGACCTCGCCATCATCGACCTCTCCATGCCCGGCATGCCCGGCCTGGACCTGCTGCGCCGCATCAAGACCGAATTCCCCACCCAGCCCGTGCTGGTGCTGAGCATGCACGCGGAGGAGCAGTACGCGCTGCGCGTCTTCAAGGCCGGGGCCAACGGCTACGTCACGAAAGACCGTGCCGCCGCCGAACTCGTCACGGCCGTGCGCAAGGTGTCCGGCGGGGGCGCGTACGTCACCAGCACGCTGGCCGAGCGCGTAGTGCTGCAGCTCAACGGCGCGATGGATGTGCCGCGCCACACCCAGCTCTCCGACCGCGAGCTCGACGTACTGCGCCGCCTCGTGGCGGGTCAGCGCCTCACCGAGATCGCCGACGCGCTGCACCTCTCGGTCAAGACCGTGAGCACCCACAAGACCCGCATCCAGGAGAAGCTGCAGCTGCCCACGATGGCCGGGCTGATCCGCTATGGCATCGACCAGGGCATGGACGGTCCCGACGGACAGGCACAGCCCTCGCGCACGATGCCGCTGTTCGACGACGACACCTGAGCGGTCACCGCCAGCCTGGCCCCTGCGCCGGGCCTGGCGCACCATGCGCCCGGGCTGCCTCCTGCAGCACCCGCACCACCTCTTCGTCGCTCACCTGGTGAAAGTCGCCATAGTGCAGCCCGACGGCGCGGAAAGGCACCGGCTCGGCCAGGCACACCACCTCGTCCACGAGCGACCGAAGAAGCTCGATGACCTCCGCCGGGGCCACCGGCAGCGCCAGCACGATGCGTGCAGGCCCGCGCCGGCGCAGCGCCTGCACCGCCGCACGCACCGTGGTGCCGGTGGCCACGCCGTCGTCGACCACCACCGCGGTGGCTCCCTGCACCGAAGGTGCCACCCGGCCGGCCAGGTAGGTCTGGCGCCTGCGCAGCACCTCCGCGTACTCGATGCGGGCCTGCTCACGCACCCACTTCTCCCGCGTGCCGGTCCAGGCCATGCTCTGTTCGTCGAGCACCACCTCGGGCGGCTCGCCCTCGGCCACCGCCCCCACGGCCAGCTCAGGCTGGCCAGGTGCCCCCACCTTGCGCACGATCAGGAGGTCCAGCGGTGCGCGCAGCGCCCGCGCCACCTCGGCCGCCACGGGCACCCCACCGCGCGGCAGGCCGTAGACCACGACGCGCGCGGCCGACGCCGGCAAGGGTGGCGAGGGCGGGTGCGCCAGCCGCTTGCACAGCTCGGCCGCGAGCTCTCGGCCCGCCTCCACCCGGTTGGCGTAAACGCGGCTCATCGATCGCCCCTCAAGACGTCTCCTCGGCCCCGGCACCGAGCACGGAGGCCGGCATCGCCCCGGCGGATGACGCCGACGCCGACGCCGACGCCGACGCCGACGCCGACGCCGACGCCGACGCCGACGCCGCGCCGAGCCGGCGCACGCGCTCGCGGGCGTCGTGATGGAAGATCAGCAGCTTGGCGGTCATTTCGCAGAACAGGGCATCCGGGAGGGAGGCAGGAACCGGACCGATGCTGATCCGGC
>CAILKA010000331.1 GCA_903834645.1 uncultured beta proteobacterium | reverse complement strand
CCGGAGGTGAGGCTGGTTCGCGCGGCGGCCGGATCCCTCAACGTCGAGAGCTGGCTCGCTTCGCCGGCCCCTGGGGTGCGTGCCGGCAGCGGGGCCGGGAGCGAACGCGGTGCGCGTGCACCGGCCGCCTCCCCTGCGGCGTGGTCGGCGCGGCTCGATCAGCTCGTCATCGAACGTGCCCGCGTGCGCTGGCGTGACGAGACACCCGACGTGGCGCGCGAAAGCGGCGACCCGCTCGAGCTCTCGGTGGCGATGCCGCGGCTGGCCGCCCAGGGCCTGGCGTGGCCTGCACCGCGAGAGCCGGTGCGGGCCAGCGTGGAGGTGCAGGTGGATCCCGCCACTTCAGGCGATCCGCCCGGGCGCGTCCGGGCCGAGGCGACCGTCGACATGCGCATGGGTCGCGCGCGCGGATCCCTCGAGGTCGAGCGGCTGCCGTTGCACCGCGTCGCCCCCTACGTCCAGGCCGGGTTGCCGGTGCGTGTGGCGCGGGCCGAGCTGGGGGTGCGCAGTCGGTTTGACCTGGCGTTCACGCCCGAGGGCCCGGTCGGCCAGGCGGAAGGCCAGGCTCTGCTGGCCGACGTGCTGCTGCGCTCTCGCGTGGCAGGCGCCGATGTGCGCGTGGGCGACGAGCTGCTGTCCTGGCAATCGCTTGCGCTCGGTCCGGTGCGAGCCAGCCTGCGCGGGGGTGGGCGTCCGCAGGTGGAGGTCGACAGCATCGTGCTCAGCGATGCCTACTCGCGCCTGGTCATCACCGAGGGCGGGA
This sequence comes from uncultured beta proteobacterium, assembly GCA_903834645.1. Lineage (GTDB taxonomy): Bacteria > Pseudomonadota > Gammaproteobacteria > Burkholderiales > Burkholderiaceae_C > Rubrivivax. The sequence continues at coordinate 1,324 of CAILKA010000331.1, read as the reverse complement.
CCTTCAACCTCGTGGACACCGTCAAGGCCGAGGGCAAGCCTGCCGAGGGCGGCGGATCGGTCGCGGGCGGTGCCTCGCCGGGTGTCGCGCCGGGCGCCGGGCCTGCGCCAGCTGCCGAGCCCATCGCGGCTGCGGCAGCCGCCCCGTCCGCCCCCTGGCCCCTGGCTCTGACCGTGGGCGAGACGCGCCTGGTGCGCGGCCGTGTCGACTTCAGCGACCGGTTCGTCAAGCCCAACTACTCGGCCGAGCTCACCGAGCTCGACGGCCGGCTCGGCCGCTTCTCCACCGAGGCGCGCGACCTGCCGGCGCTGGAGATCACGGGGCGCGCCGCCGGCACCGCCGAGCTGCAGGTGCGCGGCTCGCTGAACCCGACCGTGAACCCGCCCGTGCTCGACCTGGCCGCCCGTGCCACCGGATTCGAGCTCTCCACCATCTCCACCTACGCCGCCAAGTACGCCGGCTATGCCATCGAGCGCGGCAAGCTGAGCCTGGACGTGGCCTACCGCATCGACCCCGACGGCAAGCTCCAGGCCCGCAACCAGGTCGTCATCAACCAGCTCACCTTCGGCGACAAGGTCGACAGCCCCGACGCGACCAAGCTGCCCGTGCGCCTGGCCGTCGCGCTGCTCACCGACCGCCACGGCGTCATCGACCTGGACCTGCCGGTGAGCGGCTCGATCAACGACCCGCAGTTCAGCGTCTTCGGCCTGGTGCTCAAGGTGCTGGGCAACCTCATCGTCAAGGCGGTGACGGCGCCCTTCGCCTGGCTCACGGGCGGGGGGGGCGAGCAGGCGAGCGTCGTGGAATTCGCGCCGGGCACGGCGGTGCTCGCGCACGCGAGCGGCCACACGCTGGAGCGCGTGGCCAAGGCGCTCAAGGATCGCCCGGCCCTGCGCATGACCGTCACCGGAGCGGCGGACCCCGTGAGCGAGCGCGAAGCCATGCAGTCCGATGCCCTGGCGCAGCGCCTGCAGGCCGAGCAGCGCCGCGAGCTCGCGCGCGCCGGGCGCGCGCTGGCGGCCGAGGCGCCGCTGCCGCGCATGGGTCCGCAGGAGCGGCTGCGCCTGCTGCAGCGCCTCTACGACGAGACCAGCCTGCCCGACAAGCCGCGTGACGCACGCGGGCAGCCCCAGGCGGTGCCGGCCGAGCAGATGGAGGCTATGCTGAGCCGCGCTGTGCTGGTGAGCACGGACACCGCGCGCGAGCTCGCGATCCGGCGCGGCCTGGCCGTGCGCGAGGCCCTGGTGGCGCACGGCTTGTCGGCCGAGCGGCTTTTCCTGGGGGCACCTCGATTGCGCGTCTCAGGCGAGGACGACGCGGCCTG
>CAILKA010000330.1 GCA_903834645.1 uncultured beta proteobacterium | reverse complement strand
TGCGCGATACCGCCGCCAGCGGCATCACCGATGTCGTGAACATCGGCATCGGCGGCTCCGACCTCGGCCCGCAGATGGCGGTGATTGCGCTGGACGCCTTCGCGCACCAGGGCCTGCGCATGCACTTCGTGAGCAACGTCGACGGCCACGACCTGGCCCCCGTGCTGCGGCAGCTGCGCCCCTCGAGCACGCTCTTCATCGTCGCGAGCAAGACCTTCACGACGCAGGAGACGATGGCCAACGCACACGCCGCGCGCGACTGGTTCGATGCCAACGGCGGCACCGACCGCGCGCGGCACTTCGTGGGCGTGACGACGAACCTGCGCGCGGCGGCCGAGTTCGGCATCACCCGCACCTTCGGCTTCTGGGACTGGGTGGGTGGCCGCTACTCCCTGTGGAGCGCCATCGGACTGCCCATCGCGATTGCCATTGGCCGCTCCGGTTTCCTCTCGCTGCTGGAGGGCGCGCACGCCATGGACAGGCACTTCGCCGAAGCCCCGCCTGGGCGAAACGTGCCGATGCTGCTGGGGCTGCTGGACGTGTGGTACCGCAACTTCCACGGCCTTTCCAGCCGCAGCGTGGCCCCCTATCACCAGGGCCTCAGGCGCTTGCCGGCCTACCTGCAGCAGCTCGAGATGGAGTCCAACGGCAAGAGCGTGGACATGGGGGGCGAGTCGCTGCCCTACGCCACGAGCCCCGTGGTGTGGGGCGAACCCGGCACCAACGGCCAGCACGCCTACTTCCAGATGCTGCACCAGGGCACCGACGTGGTGCCGGTGGAGTTCATCGTCGTGAAGCAGCCTGCACACGGGCTGTCCGGCCTGCACGACAAACTGCTGGCCAACGCGCTGGCGCAGTCGCAGGCGCTGATGCTGGGCAAGACAGCCGAGCAGGCCATGGCCGAGCGCGTGGCCAGTGCGAGTCGCGGCCTTGACCCCGCCGTGCTGGCGCGCCACCGGCGCTTCCCGGGCAACCGGCCGAGCACGACGCTGCTGCTCGAGGCGCTGACGCCGCGCTCGCTCGGTGCGCTCGTGGCCCTGTACGAGCACCGGGTCTGGACGAGCGGTGCGCTGTGGGGCATCAACAGCTTCGATCAATGGGGCGTGGAGCTCGGCAAGGCGCTGTGCAACGAACTCCTGCCGCGGCTGGCCAGCGGCGAGGTCTCCGGCCTGGACAGCTCCACCGCCGGGCTCATCGCCCGCTTGCGCGCATGAGCCGCGCGGTCGTCTTCGACTTTGGTGCGGTGCTGTTCCACTGGCAGCCGCTGACGCTGCTGCGCGAGGTGGTGCCTGAACTCGCCCCCGACGACTCGATGGCGCGCACGCTGGCCGCCGCGATCTTCCAGAGCTTCACCCCCGACAGCGACTGGGCACTGTTTGACCTGGGCCGGCTCGACGAGGCCACTCTGGCGCAGCGCATCGCCATCCGCATCGGAGCGCAGGTGGGGCAGGTGCGGCGCGTGATCGACGCCATTCCTGCGCACCTGCAGCCCCAGCCTGAGATGGTCGAGTTGCTGCACGAGCTGGGTGGAGCTGGGCACCGCCTGTACTTCCTGTCGAACATGCCGGTGCCCTACGCGGCCCACCTGGAACGGGTGAACCCGTTTCTCTCGGCCTTCCAGGACGGGATCTACTCGGGCCGGGTCGGCCTCATGAAGCCCCATGCGTCGATCTTCGAGCTGGCCGAGCAGCGCTTCGTGCTCGATCCGCCGAGCACGGTCTTCATCGACGACCACCCCGGCAACGTGGAAGCGGCGCGCTCGCGTGGCTGGGGTGCCGTGCACTTCGTGGAAGCGTCCGGCTGCCGCCAGGCCTTGCGGGCGAAGGGCTGGCTCCCGGCCTGATCCGACATGGCATTCTCCGAACCCGTGACCGCTTCGCGCACTGTCCACGCGGCCTGCCCGCACGACTGCCCCGACACCTGCGCGATGCGCGTGACGGTGGCCGAGGGCCGCGTGGTTCGCATCGAGGGCGACCCCGACCATCCGCCCACGCACGGCGCCCTGTGCACGAAGGTCAGCCGCTACGCCGATCGCACCTACCACCCCGAACGTGTGCTGCACCCGATGCGGCGCGACGGCCCCAAGGGTTCGGGCCGCTGGCGCCGGATCGGCTGGGACGAGGCGATCGATGAGGTGGCGCAACGCCTGTCGGGCATTGCCGCACACGGGCCCGGCACAGCCCAGGCGATCCTGCCCTACAGCTACGCCGGCACCATGGGCCTGGTGCAGGGCGAGAGCATGGCCGCACGCTTCTTCCACCGCCTGGGCGCCTCGCGCCTGGACCGCACGTTCTGCGCCAATGCAGGAGGCGAGGCGCTGGCCGCCACTTACGGTGGCAAGGTCGGCATGCACGTGGAGGATTTCGCGCACGCGCGGCTGATCCTCATCTGGGGCAGCAACCCGATCGCCTCGAGCGTGCACTTCTGGAGCGTGGCGCAGGCCGCCAAGCGTGCCGGGGCCCGGCTCGTGGCCATCGACCCGCGCCGTACCGAGTCGGCCGACAAGTGCCACGATCACCTGGCGCTGCTGCCCGGCACCGACGGCGCGCTGGCACTGGGACTGATGCACGAGCTCATCGTGCACGACTGGCTCGACCACGACTACCTGGCCCGCCACGTCAACGGCTGGGAGCTGCTGCGCGAGCGCGCCCTGCAATGGCCCCCTGCGCGTACGGCGCAGGTGTGCGGCCTGTCCGAGCAGCAGGTGCGCGCGCTGGCGCAGGCCTACGGCACGACGCGTCCGGCGGCGATCCGCCTGAACTACGGCATGCAGCGCGTGCACGGTGGCGGCAACGCCGTGCGGCTGGTGGCGCTGCTGCCCTGCCTCACGGGGGCCTGGCGCGACCGCGGTGGCGGCATGCTGCTGTCGTCCTCGGGCTGGTTTGCCTCGGCCGTGGACGCGGCTGCCCTGGAACGGCCGGACCTGATGCCTTCTCCGCGCCCGCGGATCGTCAACATGAGCACGATCGGGCAGGATCTGCTGCGCGAGACCTCGCCCGGTTTCGGCCCTCGCATCGAGGCGGTGGTGGTCTACAACAGCAACCCGGTGGCGGTGGCGCCCCAGTCGGCGAGCGTGGCCGCAGGCTTTGCACGCGAGGATCTCTACACGGTGGTGCTCGAGCACTTCATGACCGACACCGCCGACCTGGCCGACCTCGTGCTACCGGCCACGACGCAGCTCGAGCACCTGGACGTGCACCGCAGCTACGGCCACACCTGGGCGCTCGTGAACCACCCGGCGATCGCCCCGCTGGGCGAGGCGCTGCCCAACACCGAGATCTTCAGGCGGCTGGCGCGGCGTATGGGCTTCGACGAGCCGTGCTTTGCCGACAGCGACGAGCAGATCGCCCGCGCGGCCTTCCGACCTGAGGCGGTGGACTTCGACGAGCTGTCGCGCACCGGCTGGGTGCGGCTGCGCGTGCCTGAGCGGCCCTTTGCAGAAGGCGGCTTCCCGACGGCCGATGGCCGGGCGGTGGTCGACGCTCCCGGGCTGGGCGTACCCGACCATGTGCCCAACCACGAAAGCGTGCAGTCGAGCCCGCAGCTGGCGGAGCGCTACCCGCTGGCGATGATCTCGCCGCCTGCGCGCAACTTCCTGAACTCCACCTTCGTCAACGTGCGCAGCCTGCGTGCGATCGAGGGCGAGCCGCTGGTGGAAGTCCACCCGGACGACGCCCGCGCGCGAGGCGTGGCGGACGGCCAAGTGGTGGAGGTGTACAACGACCGCGGCCGACATCGCTGCCGTGCGGTGGTGAGCACGCGTGCGCGGCCCGGTGTGGTGGTGGGCCTGGGCATCTGGTGGCGCAAGCTCGGACTGGACGGCACGAACGTGAACGAGCTGACGAGCCAGGCCCTGACCGATATCGGCCGGGCCCCGACCTTCTACGACTGCCTCGTGCAAGTGCGGGTCGTCGAGCCGGCAGCCGCCGGCGTCGAGACGGGCACGGTCGTCGCGAACCCGGCCTGACCATGCGGGTGGGTGCGGCCTTCCTGGTGCGATGCAGGGAAGGCCGTGGCGCGCGAATGCTCCTGCTCGTGGCCATCTGCCTCGGAGTGGGCGGCTGCAGCCTGGGCTACTACGCGCAGTCGGTGCGCGGCCACCTCGACCTGATGCAGCGGGCCCGTCCGGTGTCGGACTGGATCTCCGATCCCGCCACCCCGGATGCGCTGCGTGAGCGCCTGGCCCTGGCGCAGAGGATGCGGGAGTTCGCCGTGCGGGAGCTCGCGCTGCCCGACAACGCCAGCTACCGCCGCTACGCGGAACTGGGCCGGCCGGCCGTGGTGTGGAACGTGGTGGCTGCACCCGAGCTCTCGCTCACGCTCAAGACCTGGTGCTACCCGGTGCTGGGCTGCGCGGGCTACCGCGGCTACTTCGAGCGCACGCCGGCCGAGGCGCTGGCGCGCGAATTGCGCGCGCAGGGCTGGGAGACGAGCGTCTATGGGGTGCCCGCGTACTCGACGCTGGGCTGGACCAACTGGATCGGGGGGGATCCACTGCTCGACACCTTCGTCAACGGCCAGGAGGGCGAGCTCGCCGGGCTGCTCTTCCACGAACTCGCGCATCAGGTCGTGTACGTGGAAGACGACACCGCCTTCAACGAGTCCTACGCGACGGCGGTGGAGCGCCTGGGGCTGCAGCGTTGGCTCGCGCAGCCCGGACGCGAGGCTGCACGCCGCGCCTACGAGGCGGCCGATGCACGCCGGCGTGATTTCCGGGTGCTGGCACGCGCGGCGCGCCAGGAGCTCGATGCGCTGTACCGCAGCGATGCCGCCCCGCAGCGCAAGCGCGAGGGCAAGGAGCGGGTGCTGGCGCGCGTGCGCGCCGAGCACGAGCGGCTCAAGGCCGGCCCTTGGCAGGAGTTCGCCGGCTACGACGGGTGGTTTGTGCGGCTCAACAATGCCGCGCTTGCCGTGCAGGGGGCCTACGACGACCTCGTGCCGGCCTTCGAGCGCATCTTCGATGAGCAGGGCCGCGACTTCGCGCGCTTTCATGCCGCCGTGCGGCAGCTGGCGGCCTTGCCGAGGGCCGAGCGACGCGCCAGACTCATGGCCGAGCCGCTTATGCGCCCCTCGGCGCGCAGCCCACACAACCGAACCGGAGGAGGACAGCCGTGCCCGACCTGAAGATCCATCGCTCCCACTCGCTCGGGCTCGAGCGCGCGCGCGACGTGGCCTGGAAGTGGGCCGAGGATGCCGAGCGCAAGTTCGACATGTCCTGCACCGTGGTCGAGGGCGAGTACAGCGACACGGTCGAGTTCACCCGAACCGGCGTGAACGGCACGCTCGTGGTGGCGGCCGACCACTTCGAGCTCAAGGCCCGACTGGGGTTCCTGCTGGGCGCCTTCAGCCAGACGATCGAGACCGAGATCCAGAAGAACCTCGACGAGCTGCTCGCGGCCGCCCCCCCCAAGAGCGGGCGGCGCAAGGCCTGAGGCCTGCTACTTCAGCGACTCGATCAGCTCGATGTAGGCCTGGCGCGCCTCGTCACCCGACTGGCCCGTGAGCTCGGCCCAGGCGTCGTGCTTGGCGCGGCCCACCATGTCGGTGAAGCCCGGACGCTTGCCCTGCACGTCGCCCTCGGTGGCCTGCTTGTAGAGGGCGTAGAGCTTGAGCAGCGTCATGTTGTCGGGGCGCTCGCTGAGCTTCTTGCTGTCGGCCACGGCCTGTTCGAAGGCGGCTTGAAGGTCGGCCATGTCGAATTCCTCCCGATGAGTGCGGTGGATGGGGGTGCCCGGCTTGCGTGAAACCCGGGGTTGACGCCTGTGATGTTACCCAGCATCGTGCCCGTCACCCTTCCACCCGATGTGCCCCAGGACGCCGAGCCCGATGACCGCCACCCGAATGTCCCGCGTCGACACCGCGTGGCTGCGCATGGACAGCGACGTCAACCTGATGATGATCGTGGGCGTGTGGCTGCTGCAGCCGGCGGTCACGCTGGAGGCGCTGCGCGCGTGCGTCGGCGAGCGGCTGCTGCGCTACGAGCGCTTCCGCCAGCGCGTGCAACAAGACGCGCTGGGCGCGCAGTGGGTCGAGGACGAGCACTTCGACCTCACCCGCCATGTGGTGCCGGCCCGGCTGGTGCGCCGGCGTGGCCTGGGCGAGCGTGATGCCCTCAAGGCGCTGTGCGGCGAGCTCGCCTCCACGCCCCTGGATGCGCGCCACCCGCTGTGGCAGTTCCACCTGGTCGAGCGCTACGAGGGCGGCAGCGCACTCGTCGCCCGGCTGCACCACTGCATCGGCGACGGCATTTCGCTGATCTCGGTGATGATGGGCATCACTGATGGCGGCGCGGCGCCGCCCGAACGGCCGCGCCGGGCGTCGAGGGCAGCCGAGGCGCAGGCCGGCCCGGAGGCCGACTGGCTTGCCGACCTGCTGATCCGTCCGCTGGGCGACCTCACGGTCAAGGCGATCGGCCTGGCCGGCGGTGGCGCCTCGCGCTCGCTCGACCTGATGGCCAGCCCCGGTGGCCCGCTGGGCGGAACGGTCGATCTCGCACGGGCAGGGGCGCAACTGGTGAGCGATGCCGCCTCGATCCTGCTGATGCCCGACGACTCGCCTACCCGGCTCAAGGGCGGGCTCTCCGGGCGCAAGGTCGTGGCCTGGAGCGAGCCGATGGCCTTGGCCGACGTGAAGACGATCGGCAAGGGGCTGAACTGCTCCGTCAACGACGTGCTGCTCGCCTGCGTGGCCGGTGCGGTGGGCGAGTACCTGCGGGCTCGTGGCGACGACCCAGCCGGTCAGGAGATCCGTGCGATGGTGCCGGTGAACCTGCGGCCGCTGGAGCAGGCCCACGAACTGGGAAACCGCTTCGGCCTGGCGCCGCTCGTGCTGCCCGTGGGCATCGCCAACCCGATCGAGCGCGTCTACGAAGTGCGCCAGCGCATGTCTGCGCTCAAGGGCAGCTACCAGCCGCTGCTGGCTTTCGGCGTGCTCGCGCTGGCCGGTGTGCTCGTCAAGGGTGCACAGGACGCGCTCCTGGAGACCTTCTCGCGCAAGGCCACTGCGGTGATGACCAACGTGCCCGGGCCGGGCAGGCCGCTGCAGTTCTGCGGCTCGACGCTGCGCCAGACGATGTTCTGGGTGCCCGCCTCGGGCAACATCGGCCTGGGGGTGTCGATCCTGTCTTACGCGGGCGGGGTGCAGTTCGGGATCGTTGCCGACACCGCCCGCTGCCCGGACCCGCAGGCGCTGATCGCGCAGTTCGAGCCTCAGTTCGAGGCGCTGCTGCTGGCCACGATGATGCTGCCCTGGGCGGGGCAGGACGACGGGCCCTGAGGGGCCGCGCCCGGTACTCCAGCTCAGTCCTCCAGCTCGGCGCGGGCCATTTCGACGTCCAGCCGTTCCATTGCGTCCATCGGCTCGCAGGCGGCCGCGTCGGCATAGAGCTGCTCGGCCTGCTTCATGCGCTTGTCTCCCTCGAGCATCACCAGGCCGTTGGCGTACTCCACCCTGGCGATGGCACTCGTCGGGTTGAGGGCAAGCGCACGCTCGTACATCTTCAGGCCCGTGGCGGCGTCCGCCCCCTGCGTGCGTCCGAGCAGCTTGCCGACCTTGTCGATCACCTCGGCATGGAAGGAGCCCAGTGCGATGTGCGCGTCAGCGTGCTTGGGGGCGAGCTTGATCGTCGTCTCGAGTGCCGCCTTCACCTTCACGCCCAGCCCCTGCGTGAGCGCCTTGGCCACGCTGATGCCCTGTCCGTAGCGGCCCAGCGCGTAGGCCTGCCAGTACCAGGCGTTCGGGTTCTTCGGCTCAGCCTGCTGCTGCGCGGCAGCGCGCTCGGCCGCCTCGATGAACATCTCGAGCTTGGTCTTCTCGCTCTTCTCGAGGTAGTTGGCGTAGATGCACTGTGCCTTGTTGGCCACCGTCAGGCCCGCGCCCCCGGCCTTCATGCCGGCGTCGAAGGCCTTCTGGAAGTCTCCCGCGTGAAAGAGCGCCCAGGCTGCCAGCACCTTGTCATCCTTGGGCAGCGGTTCCGCGTCGCCGGCGTGCAGCCGGGCCCAGTGCTTCTTCAGGGCCGGTGCCTCGTGGCGGTACTCGGCGGGGTCGTAGGGGAAGGCGGTCCACTTGGCCATCTGGGTCTCCTCAGGGGGTGGGCAGGGTGTGGGCGGTGTGGGCGGTGCGGGCGTAGGCCTGCGCAAGGGTGTGCAGGTGCGCGCGCGAGCCCGGCTCGAGCCAGGGCACCAGCAGGTTCAGGGTATGCCAGGCGCCGCGGGCCAGCGCCTGGCCCGCCCGCGCCGGCTCCAGTGCGTGGCGCGGGTCGCGCACGTACTCGTAGCTCAGCCAGTAGCTGAGCACGACGACCATGGAGGTGGATACGGGCTCGAGCTGCTCGTCGGCCATGTGCAGCACGCCGGCGCGCCCGAGGGCCTGCAGCATCTCGCGCAGCGCCGCGTTCATGCGCGTCAGCATGCGCTGCACGCGCGTCTCCAGGCGCCGGTTGCGCGACAGCAGGTCGTTGAGGTCGCGGTACAGGAAACGGTAGCTCCAGATGAGCTCGAAGAGCATCTGGAAGAAGAGCCACGCATCCTCGATGTCGCGCGCGGCGCCAGCGGCCTCGAGCAACTCCTCCAGCGCCTTTGCATAGCGGTCGAACAGCGCGTTGAGCAGCTCGTCCTTGGCGGGGTAGTGGTAGTACAGGTTGCCCGGGCTGATGCCCAGCTCGGCGGCGATCAGCGTCGTGCTGACGTTGGGCTCGCCAAAGCGGTTGTACAGGGCGAGCGTGGCCTCGAGGATCCTCTCGGCTGTTCGGCGCGGCTGCTTTCTCTGCCCCATCACCGCGGATTCTGGCACCGGGCCGGTCCGGCCCGCGTGCCTACAATCCCGGGCCATGCGCGCAGTGGAGTTCCAGCAGGTCGGCAAGACGTTCCAGGGTGCGCGCGGGAGCCTGCGGGCGCTCGACGGCGTGACCTTCGACATCGAGCCGGGCGAGTTCTTCGGCCTGCTCGGCCCCAACGGCGCGGGCAAGACGACCCTCATCAGCATCCTGGCCGGCCTGTCCCGGGCTAGCCAGGGGCGCGTACGGGTCATGGGCCACGACGTCGTGGACGACTACGCGGCAGCGCGTCGTGCGCTCGGGATCGTGCCGCAGGAACTCGTCTTCGACCCCTTCTTCAACGTGCGCAAGACGCTGCGCATCCAGAGTGGCTACTTCGGCGTGCGCCGCAACGACGACTGGATCGACGAGCTGCTCACCGAACTGGGCCTGGCCGACAAGGCGCAGTCCAACATGCGCCAGCTCTCCGGTGGCATGAAGCGGCGCGTGCTCGTGGCCCAGGCCCTCGTGCACCGCCCGCCCGTGATCGTGCTCGACGAGCCCACGGCCGGCGTGGACGTGGAACTGCGCCAGACACTGTGGAAGTTCATCTCGCGCCTGAACCGCGCCGGCCACACGGTACTGCTGACGACCCACTACCTGGAGGAGGCCGAGGCCCTGTGCGGGCGCATCGCGATGCTCAAGCAGGGGCGGGTGGTGGCGCTGGACCGCACGAGTGCACTGCTGGCGGGCACGGCCAGCACGATGCTGCGTTTCAAGACCGACGATGCGCTGCCTGCGCCGCTCGCCGCCCGCGCGCGCGTGACGGGCCGCATCGCGCAGCTGCAGGCCCACGACGCGGCCGAGGTGGAGACGCTGCTGGCGGCGCTGCGTGAAGCTGGCGTGCGCGTGGAAGATCTCGAGATCGGCCGCGCCGACCTGGAGGATGTGTTCGTCGAGATCATGAGCGGGGCGAGGTCACACGCATGAGCACCCTGCTCGACCGCTTCGCCGGGGCGGCGCCCCTGTTTCGCAAGGAGCTGCTGCGTTTCTGGAAGGTGGCCTTCCAGACGGTGGCCGCACCGGTGATGACTTCGCTGCTGTACCTGCTGATCTTCGGCCACGTGCTGGAGGACCACGTGCAGGTCTTCCCGGGCGTGGGCTACACGAGCTTTCTCATCCCCGGCCTCGTGATGATGGGAGTGCTGCAGAACTCGTTTGCCAACACGAGCTCCTCCCTCGTGCAAAGCAAGATCACGGGCAACCTCGTCTTCCTGCTCGTCACGCCGCTGTCCCACTGGGCCTGGTTCGTCGCCTACGTGGGGGCCTCGGTGGTGCGCGGGCTGGTGGTGGGTGGCGGGGTGCTGGTGGCCACGGCCTGGGCCGTGCCGCTGCAACTGGCCGAGCCGGGCTGGATTCTGGCCTTTGCGCTGCTGGGCGCGGGCATGCTGGCCGCGCTCGGGCTGATTGCCGGCCTGTGGGCCGACAAGTTCGACCAGATGGCCGCGTTCCAGAACTTCGTCATCATGCCGATGACTTTCCTGTCCGGTGTCTTCTACTCGGTGCACTCGCTGCCCGCCGCCTGGCAGGCGGTGAGCCACCTGAACCCGTTCTTCTACATGATCGACGGCTTCCGGCGCGGCTTCTTCGGCGTGAGCGACGTCTCGCCCTGGATCAGCCTGGCGGTGGTGGGTGCGAGCTTCGCATTCGTCTCGGGGCTGGCGCTGCACCTGCTGCGCATCGGCTACAAGGTCCGGTCCTGAGCCGGGGCGCGGGTCCGCCTGATAATGCGAGCCGCCATGCGAGAACCCACCCCTGCCGAAGTCGAGTCCTATATCGCCGCCGGGCTGCCCTGCGAGCAGCTGGCCGTGGAGGGCGACGGTCGCCACTTCTACGCCACCATCGTCTCGCCCGAGTTCGAGGGGCTGAGCCGCGTGCGCCGGCACCAGCGTGTGTACGCGGCGCTGGGCGATAGAATGCGCGAGCAGATCCACGCGCTGTCGATGAAGACGTACACCCCTGCCGAGTTCGCCGCCCAAGGCGCAGCGGCTCCCCACCACCCCTGACCGACCCGCGGGCTGCCGCGGGTTGGCGGTTGCGCCTGCCCCCGCCGGCGCCACATCCAGCCCGCTGTGCACCCCGCACAGCCTCATGGACAAACTCCTCATCCGCGGCGGCCGCCGCCTGACCGGCGAGATCCCCATCGCGGGCGCCAAGAACGCAGCGCTGCCCGAGCTGTGCGCAGCGCTGCTGTGCGCCGAGCCGGTGACGCTGGAGAACGTGCCGCGCCTGATGGACGTGGCCACGACGATGAAGCTGCTGCGGCAGATGGGTGCGACGGCCGAGTGGGATGACGCGGCGGGCACGAGCCCGGGCAGGCTCGTCGTGGACGCTGGCCCGGTGAACAGCCCCGTGGCGCCCTACGAACTCGTCAAGACGATGCGCGCCTCGATCCTCGTGCTCGGGCCGCTGCTGGCGCGCTTTGGCGTGGCCATCGTCTCGCTGCCAGGCGGGTGTGCGATCGGCTCGCGGCCGGTGGACCAGCACATCAAGGGCCTGCAGGCCATGGGCGCGCAGATCACGGTGGAGCGCGGCAACATCATCGCCAAGACCACGCGCCTGAAGGGCGCGCGGATCACCACCGACATGATCACCGTGACGGGCACCGAGAACCTGCTGATGGCCGCCTGCCTGGCCGAAGGCGAGACGGTGCTCGAGAACGCCGCCCAGGAGCCGGAGGTGCCGGATCTGGCCGAACTCCTGATCGCCATGGGTGCGCGCATCGAGGGCCACGGCACCAGCCGCATCCGGATCCAGGGCGTGGACCGTCTGCACGCGCCCAGGCAGCCGCACCGCGTGATCGCCGACCGCATCGAGACCGGCACGTTCCTGTGCGCGGTGGCGGCCGCGGGCGGCGACGTGAGGCTGACCGGCGCACGAGCCCAGCACCTGGACGCCGTGCTCGACAAGCTGCGCGAGGCCGGGGTGTCGATCGAGAGCGGGCCCGACTGGATCCGCGTGCGTGCCGACCACCGCCCGCGCGCGGTGAGCCTGCGCACGAGCGAGTACCCGGCCTTCCCCACCGACATGCAGGCCCAGTTCATGGCCGTGAACTGCATCGCCGAGGGCGCCGCGCGGGTGTCCGAGACGATCTTCGAGAACCGCTTCATGCACGTCAACGAGCTGCTGCGCCTGGGTGCGAGCATCCAGGTCGACGGGCACACCGCGGTGGTGCAGGGCGTGGACAAGCTCTCCGGCGCCACCGTCATGGCCACCGATCTGCGCGCCTCGGCCAGCCTCGTCATCGCCGGGCTGGTGGCCGAGGGCGAGACGGTGGTGGACCGCATCTACCACCTCGACCGGGGCTACGACCGCATGGAGCGCAAGCTCGCCGGTGTCGGGGCCGACATCGAGCGCATCCGTTGAGATCGCGGTGAGCGGCGACACCCTCCTGACCCTGGCCCTGTCCAAGGGCCGCATCTTCGACGAGACGCTGCCGCT
>CAILKA010000329.1 GCA_903834645.1 uncultured beta proteobacterium | reverse complement strand
TTCGGGACCCGCGTTCGGGCCAGTCACGGAGGTTGCACGAATGGGTCTGCGGCGGTGGAGGGTGTGGGTGTGGGGGGTGCTCGCGTGGCTGGCCGGCTGCGGGGGCGGGGGAAGCTCGGAGGACCTGGCCAGCGCGCTGCGGCGCGAGCCGGCCTTGTCCACCTTCGTGGCCGTGGTGCAGGCCTCGGGCCTGGAGCCGGCACTGGCCCAGGCGCAGGGCGTGACCGTCTTTGCGCCCACGGATGCGGCCTTCGAGGCGTGGTGGACGCAGGCCGGCACGAGCCGCGCCGAGCTGCTGGCCGATCCGGCGCGGGCTGCGGCCTTCGTCCGCGGCCATCTCGTCGACCGGGCACTGGGCCGCGCGGAGCTGCCCACGGGTCGGGCGATCACGACGCGCTCGGGGGTCGTGTTCAAGGTGGAGAACGTCGCCCCCGAAGGCCTGGTGGCCACCGATGGGCAGCAGGGTCGTGCCCGCGTCCTGGACGGCAGCCTGCCCGTCGCACAGGGTTTTGTTCATGTCGTCGACGCCGTGCTGCGGCCGCCCAAGCACACGGTGCTGCAGGCGGTGCAGGACGAGCCCACGACGGCCTGGCTGGCCGAGGCGCTGGTAGTGGCCGGGCTGGCTCCGGCCCTGGAAGGGCCTGACCGCATGACGCTCTTTGCCCCCACGCAGGAGGCGTGGCAGGCGCACATGGCCTCGATCGGCCAGACCTGGGCCGGCCTGAGCAACCAGCCGCAGCGGCTGCGCCAGATCCTGGCGTACCACGTGCTGCAGGGCTCCTTCCTGAGGGCCGAGCTGCCGGTGGGCACCCCGATGACGATGCTCGAGGGGGGGCAGGTCAGCCTCGACCGTGATGGCGTCCTCACCGACGAATGCCGTTGCCCGGCGCGCATCGTGGCAGCCGACCGCTTCGCCACCAACGGGGTCGTGCATCGCATCGACCGGGTGATGCTGCGCAACCCCTGAGGGGCCGAGCCGGGCGCCTTGTCAGGCGCCACAGCCCGCGCGCGGCGCTACAGCACGAGCAGGTGCTGCGCCGTGGCGCCGCGCACGCTGGCCAGCGCCACCGAGCGGTCGAAGGTGACGAGCCGCCCGCCGTGGTGCACGGCCAGCGCCAGCAGGTACAGGTCGGTCACCTGCTGGTGGCCCTGCACACGCGAGAAGTCCACGAGCGTGTCGTCGCGCAGGCTGACGTCGTCGGGCCAGAAGGCGTGGTCGAGGTTGCGGCAGGCGAGCTGCAGCCTCGCACGCACCGTGCTCATCGGTACCCCGCCGCCGCGGCTGTAGCTGGGCATCGAGAGCACCCGGATGACGCCGTTTTCCACCAGCGGGCAGGTGGCGATGCGGGTGGAGGGGTCGTTGATGAAGTCGTTGGCCGGCTCGGAGAACTGGTGCGCATCGTCGAGCAGCGCGATCCAGACGTTCACGTCCAGAAGAGCCCGCGCGGTGAGCCAGGAGCCCGGAGGCGGGGCCTCCCGAGCCTCGGCGGCCGGGCGGATGCCCTGGGCCAGTGGGGTGCGCTTGCGGGTGGGCATGCGGGAAGCGGGACGCACGGGAACGGGCCGCGTGCTCAGATGCCCTCACGCTCCATCAGCGCCCGGACGTGCTCGGCCGTGACGACCTCGTCACGCCGGGGCAGCAGGGCGAAGCGGCCGCGCAGCGGCGCCTCCGGATCTTGCACCCAGTGGGCTTGTGCGCCGGCGCCGCGCCGGACCAGCTCCGAGACGGCTTCGCCCAGCGAGATACGGCGGCGGCGGGCAAGCGCCTGGGCGGCGATCAGAGCGTCTTCAGCGAGGTTGAGGGTGGTGCGCACAAAGGCATCATCGCATCAAATTGATGCTTTGGCATCATTTCCTCAGCGCCGCATCAGCAGCAGCGCCCCGCAGACGATCAGCGCGGCCGAGGCGAGCTGGTACGGCCCTGGCTGCTCGCCGAAGACCCACCAGCCCAGCAGCCAGGCCCACAGCAGCCCGGTGTACTCCAGCGGCGCGGCAAGGCTGGCCTCCACGCGCGCGAAGGCCCAGGTCAGGGCCATCAGGCCGCCCGTGGCCAGCAGCCCGATGGCCGCCACAGGACCCAGGTCGGCTGCCTGCATGGGCTGCCACACGAAGGCCACCGGCGCGGCCAGCAGCACCAGCGGCAGCAGGTTCTGCACGAGCAGGATCGTCCACAGCGCGTCGCGCTGCGCCTGGTGGCGCGCCAGCACCACCACCCCGGCGTAGCACACGGCCGACAGGGCAGCGGCGAGCACGCCTTGCACCCGCACGCTGCTGCCCGGAGCGGCGCTGGCCTGCCACTCGGGCCACCGCCCCACGCCCACGCCCAGCGCGCCGAGCGCCAGCGACACGCCCACCCAGCGCGAGGGCCGCTCCTTGAGCACGAGCATGGCCAGCAGCGCGATGAAGATGGGTGCGGTGTAGCCCACGGCCACCGCCTGTACGAGCGGCAGGTGCTTGATGGCATGGAACCAGCACACGAGCGCGGACAGCAGCAGCACCGCGCGCAGCGCGTGCAGCGGCCAACTCGAGCGCGGTGGCATGGGGGTGCGGAACCATGCCCACAGCACGAGCGCGAAGGCACTGCCGCTGACGAAGCGCAGGAAGGTGAGTTGCACCGAGTCGAAGCGCGGGGCCAGCAGCTTCACCACCGTGTCCATGCCGATGAAGAAGGCCGCGGAGAGGACGACCGCGGCCAGCGGGGCAGCCGATGCAAGGTGCGGGGGACTCAAGACGAGGTCCGCCAAGGCGCAGCGGGAGGCGGACTGTGAGGCTTCACACGTGGGATTGTGCCGGTGTCAGCCCGCGCGCTTGCGAGTCCTGCTGGCTATGATCTGACGATGATGGCCGAATTCCTCTCCCGCGCCGTCCGGCAGCAGCCCCTTGCGCTGCCCGAGCGCGCGGCCGAGACGGTGGGAGAGCGGGTGCGCAGCCTGCACCGGGAGGTGATGCGCGCCGTGCCGCAGGTGGACCGCATCGCCTG
>CAILKA010000328.1 GCA_903834645.1 uncultured beta proteobacterium | reverse complement strand
CTGGGCGAATTGGCCAATGCGGAGGCCAGCGTGAGTGCCGGTGGCGTCAAGGCCAGCGGCCACTTGCGCATCACCGCGCCAGCGGGTTTTGGGCGCCGCCATGTGGCCACCCTGGTGCCTGGCTTTCTGGCGCAACACCCGGAGGTCAGCGTCTCGCTGAACCTGTCGGATCGGATCGTGGACATCGTCAACGAGGGCTACGACTGCGCCATCCGCGTGGGAGACCTACCCGATTCGAGCCTGGTGAGCGTGCGCCTGGCCGACAACCGCCGGCTGTGCGTGGCCGCGCCGGCCTACCTGCAGCGCGCGGGCATCCCGCGCCACCCGTCCGAACTCGCCCGCCACGAGTGCCTGACGCTGAGCTCGGAGGCGAGCCAGACGCGCGGCTGGGCCTTCCGGGTGGAGGGTGAACTCTCGCACCTGCGCCCGCGCGGGCGGCTCGACTGCAGCGACGGCCAGGTGCTGCACGGCTGGTGCCTGGCGGGCCTGGGCATCGCCTGGCGCAGCACCTGGGAGGTGGCCGCCGATGTCTCGGCCGGCCGCCTGCAGGTGGTGCTGGAAGACTACGCGGCGCCGCCCAACGGCATCTACGCCGTTTTCGCCCACGCCAAGCACCTGCCGCTGCGGGTGCGGGTGTGGATCGACTTCGTCAAGTCACGCTTCGGCGACCCACGCCACTGGGGCTGAGGGGCCCGGGCGCGGGAGCCGCGCGCCCCGGGGCGGATTACTTCTTGCCGCCGGCAGCGTCGGCCACGCACTTCTTGATGTGGCTGTCCTTGGCGGCACCGGCGAGCTTCTTGTCGGCAGCCGACTTCTCGCACGTCGCCTGCGCGCCTCCGGCCGCTCCAGCGGCATCGGACATGCACTTCTTGATGTGGCTGTCCTTGGCCGCACCGGCCAGCTTCTTGTCGGCAGCCGACTTCTCGCACGTCGCCTTGGCATCGGCGAACGCGGCAGGACTGGCCACGAGGCCGAAGGCGAGGGCGGTGGCGGCAAGCAAAGCTTTCATGGGAGTCTCCTGGTGTGGGGGCCGGCCACGGCGGGCTGGCGGGGTTGCGAGGTGGTTGGCCAGGCCGCAACGCAGCCGACCTGCCAGCACCGATTGCACCAGAGGGCGGGGCGGCTGCCCAATCCCTGCAAACCCCTGCTGGTCGGCATGCAGCCGCGGGCGGGCTCACGCGGCTTGCGCCGCGGCGCACCGCCGTCAGCCGAACCGGGAGTCGGCGAAGGAGCGCGCAGCCCGGTGCGCAGCCGGGGTGCGCACACTCCCGTGCACCTGCGCCAGGCTCTCCTGCGCAGCGTGCAGGCGGCGCACCAGCACCTTGATGAAGGCCGCATCGAAGCGCGAGCGCGTCCCCAGCGTCGTCTGGCGCAGGCTCTCGGGCGTGAAGCACACGGTGGTGGCGCTCTGGCTGGCCACGACATCGGCGCTGTGCGTGCGCAGCGCCGGGTTCGGGGCCAGGTAGGACATCTCCCCCACCGACGTGCCGGCCTGCATGCGCGCGACGAGCCGGCCCTCGCGGAACACCTCGACCTCGCCCTGGGCGATGATGTGGAAGCTGCTGCCCACCTCACCCTTGCGGTAGATGTGCTCGCCTTGCGCGTAGCGCTGCCAGCGTGCGCGGCGCGCCACCTCCCACAGCTGCACGTCGTCGAAGTCGGCGTAGAACTCGAGCGCACGCAGCAGGCTGAAACGTTCGGAGTCGAGCACGCTTTGCCGCGTGACGCGCGGCACCTGGTGCCACCGCACGAGGGCGGCCAGCCCGGCACCAAAGGCCTCCCAGGTGGCCGGTCGGTCCTCGCGCCGGCGCGACAGCGCGCGGCGCAGGAAGCTGTCCAGGGCCGGCGTCACACCCTCGCGCTGCCCGACGAGCGAAGGCACCTCCCCGGCGGCGATGCGCTGCACCAGCGCGGCCTGCGAGGGGGCCTCCATCGGGGGCCGCCCCGCCACCAGGTGGTACATCACGGCCGCCAGCGCGTACATGTCGGCTCGCGCGTCGAGCTCGATGCCCTCGAGCTGCTCGGGCGCGATGTAGCTGAGCGAACCCACGCGCAGCACCTGCGTGCGGTCGGAGGCGAGGTTGAGGACGCTGCCGAAATCGGTGATCTTCACGTCGCGCACCTCGGTGAGCGATTCGTCCATCACGCACAGCACGTTGGCCGGCTTGATGTCGCGGTGGATCAGCCCCTGGCGCCAGCAGTAGCCCAGCGCGCTGGCGCACTTGAAGCCCACCTCGACGATCTGCTCGAGCGACAGCATCCGGTCGCTGCGGCAGAAGTGCTTGAGCGTCTCGCCCGGCACATGCTCCATCACGAGGTGGGGCTCAGGGCCTTCCAGGTTGGCATCCAGCAGCTGCACCACGTTGGGGTGCTCCAGCCGCCCCACGAGGGCCGCTTCGGCGGCGAAAAATCGGCTCGCGTGGTGCGCATCGATGCTCTCCGCGCCGGACTCCAGCCGCAGCCGCTTGACGGCCACATCTCGGCCACGGAACTCGTCGCGGGCCCGAAACACCTCGCTGGTCGCGCCTTCACCGAGCCGCTCGAGAATGCGGTAGCGCCCGATCTGGCGGGGCAGTTCGGCACGGGCCGGGAGCAAGGCGGACTCGGGCATGGCGCAGGGCAGGCGGCGAAGGAGGCTGGACGGCAAGAGGCCTTCCGTGCCCGATGGTGTCGCAGCCGCGGCCGCGGCAATGCGCCGAGCAGCGCGGTGAAGCGGCCCCACTTCGAGGCCCGCCCGTAGAATCCCGGATATGCAACAGGCTCAACAAGCGCTGCTGGAGGGGTTGAGGGCGGCGCTGGCCGAACTCGCTCCCGACAGCGGCGTCGTCGCCGCCTTCGAGCTGCCCCGGCAAGCCGCCCATGGCGATCTGGCGATCACCTGCGCGATGGCGCTCGCGCGCCCGCTCAAGCGCAACCCGCGCGAGGTCGCGCAGTCTCTGGTGCTGGCCCTGCAGCGCCAGGAGGCGTACGCGCGCCACGTGCAGGCGCTCGAGATCGCCGGCCCGGGCTTCATCAACCTGCGCCTGACGGCTGCCACCAAGCAATCGGTGGTGGCCGAGGTGCTGGCGGCGGGCGCCTGCTACGGCCTGAAGCCGCCCACCGGGCAGCGCGTGATGGTCGAATTCGTCTCGGCCAACCCCACCGGCCCGCTGCACGTGGGGCACGGCCGCAACGCGGCGCTGGGAGACAGCGTGTGCAGCCTGCTGGCCACGCAGGGCTGGCAGGTGCACCGCGAGTTCTACTACAACGACGCGGGCGTGCAGATCGCCACGCTGGCGCTGTCCACGCAGGCGCGGCTCAAGGGCCTCAAGCCCGGTGACGCACAGTGGCCCGAGCAGGCCTACAACGGCGACTACATCGCCGACATCGCCGCCGACTTCGCCGCGCGCCAGACCGTCCACGCCGACGACCGGGCCTACACCGCCTCGGGCGACGCGGACGACCTCGAAGGCATCCGCCAATTCGCGGTGGCCTACCT
>CAILKA010000327.1 GCA_903834645.1 uncultured beta proteobacterium | reverse complement strand
GTGCAGGCGCAGCGCGTGCGCGGCTGGTTCGCGCGCCGCGTGGCCGAGAGCTTTCGGGATGTCGACGTGGTGCTCGCGCCAGCCACCCCGTGCACCGCGCCGCCCATTGGCACCGAGTGGCTCGAGGTGGGCGGCCAGCGCCTGCCGGCGCGCGCCAGCATGGGCCTGCTGACCCAGCCCGTGTCGTGCATCGGGCTGCCGGTGGCCACCGTGCCGGTGTGGGGCTGTGATCCCGCGTCGCCCGAGCTGCCCCTGGGCGTGCAGGTGATCGCCGCGCCCTGGCGCGAGGACCTGTGCCTGCGCGTGGCCCGGGCGCTGGAGGCCGCCGGCGTGGCGCACGCGCCGGTGGCCCGCCTGGTGCCGGCCGGCTACGGCTCTCCCCGTAGAAGGAAGAACGACTGATGGACATCAACCTGAGCGACGTGCACGCCGAGGTCTGTGCGGCATTTGCGCGCTACGAAGACGCCCTCGTGCACAACCGCGTGGAGGTGCTCGACGAGCTCTTCTGGGACAGCGCCCATACGATCCGCTATGGCGCCGCCGAGAACCTCTACGGCATCGAGGAGATCCGCGCCTTTCGGCAGTCACGCCCGGCCGCTGGCCTGGCGCGCACCTTGCGCCGCACCGTGATCACCACTTCCGGGCGCGACAGCGCCACCGCCATGACCGAGTTCGTGCGCGAAGGCGGCAACAAGATCGGCCGGCAGAGCCAGACCTGGGTGCGCCTGCCGCAGGGCTGGCGCGTGGTGGCGGCGCACGTGTCGCTCATCCCCGCCTGAGGAGCGACTGCCGTGTCATTCGGTACGCCCAGGCTGATCCTGCGACGCACGCTCGCCGCGCTGCCCAACCTCCTGGGCGTGATCGTCATCACCTTCGTGCTCACGCGTGCGCTGCCGGGGGACCCGGCTGCTTACTTCGCCGGAGGCGCGGCCACGCAGGAGGCGATCGACCAGATCCGGCGCCAGCTCGGGCTCGACCGCTCCTGGCCCGAGCAGTTCCTGCTCTACGTGCAGGGGCTGATGCAGGGCGACCTCGGGGTGTCGCTCACCACCGGCCAGCCGGTGCTGCAGGAACTGCTCACGCGGCTGCCGGCCTCGCTCGAGCTCGTGCTGATCGCGCTCGTGCTGGCCTGCGCGGTGGCGATTCCGCTGGGGGTGATGGCCGCCACGCACCCGGGCAGCTGGATCGATCAGCTGTGCCGCGTGGTGACGACGATGGGCGTGTCGCTGCCCACCTTCTTCACGGGGCTGCTGCTGGCCTACGTCTTCTACTTCCTGCTGGGCTGGGCGCCCGCGCCGCTGGGCCGGCTCGACGCGATGTTCTCGCCGCCGCCCGCAGTCACCGGCTTCTACCTGGTGGACGCCGCGCTGGCGGGTGATGCGGCGCTGTGGTGGGCGAGCTTCAAGCAGCTGATCCTGCCGACGCTGACGATGGCGATCTTCGTGCTCGCGCCGATCGCGCGCATGACGCGCGGCTCGATGCTGCAGGTGCTCAGCTCCGACTTCGTGCGCACGGCGCGCGCCAGCGGGCTGTCGGCCACGACCGTGCGTGTGCGCTATGCGCTGCGCAACGCGCTGCTGCCGGTGGTGACGACGCTCGGGATGGTCTTCGGCTTCATGCTGGGCTCCAGCGTCGTCGTGGAAAAGGTCTTCGGCTGGCCCGGCGTGGGTAGCTATGCGATCGATGCGCTGACGGCCAGCGACTACGCGCCTGTGCAGGGCTTCGTGCTCGCGATGGGGGTGCTGTTCGTCGCGCTCAACCTCTTCGTGGATGTGCTCTACACGCTGATCGACCCGCGCGTGAGCCTCGAGAACTGAACCGGATGCATGCACCCGTGAGCACCGCTCCCCCCAACACCGCCGCCCCTGCAGACCCCGTCGCGGCAGCCCTGGCGCCCACAGCGGCCGCCGCGTCGCCAGGCCTGGTGCCGCTGGCGCCACCCACCGCCTGGCAGCACGCGCGCCACGTGCTGGCCGAGAACCCCGTGACGCTGGCTGCGGCCCTGCTCTTTGCCCTCTTCGTGCTGACTGCGCTCGTGGGGCCCGCGCTCGTGCCCTACGACCCGCTGGCCACGAACGCCGGGGCAGCGCTGCAGCCGCCCTCGGCGGCGCACTGGTTCGGCACCGATGCGCTCGGGCGCGACATCTACTCGCGCACGGTGGTGGCCACGCGGCTGGACCTCGGCATCGCCGTGGCGGCGGTGGCGTTGTCTTTCGTGGTGGGGCTGCCGCTGGGGCTGGCCGCAGGCTTCTTCGGCGGCTGGTGGGATGCCGCCGTGACGCGTCTGTCAGACACCATCATGGCCTTTCCCCTCTTCGTGCTGGCCATGGGCATCGTGGCGGCGCTGGGCAACACGGTGGGCAACATCGTGCTGGCCACGGCCATCATCAACCTGCCCTTCTACGTGCGCGTGGCGCGCGCGGAGACCAACGTGCGGCGCTCGGCCGGCTTCGTGGAGGCGGCGCGGCTGTCGGGCAACTCCGAGTGGCGCATCCTGGGCATGCACCTGCTGCCCAACATCCTGCCTCCCGCCATGGTGCAGGTGAGCCTGAACATGGGCTGGGCGATCCTCAACGCCGCGGGCCTGAGCTTCATCGGCCTGGGGGTGCGCCCGCCCACGCCCGAGTGGGGCATCCTCGTGGCCGAAGGGGCGCAGTTCATCGTCTCGGGCGAGTGGTGGGTGAGTTTCTTTCCCGGCATGGTGCTGATGCTGGCGGTGTTCTCCTTCAACCTGCTGGGCGATGCGCTGCGCGACCTGCTCGACCCGCGGAGGCGCACGTGAACGCAGATCCGACCGTCGATTCGCCCGCGCCCGCGCCTGCGGCGCGGCTGGCCGCGGCCAGCCAGCCGCCGCTGCTCGATGTGCGCGACTTCAGCCTCGAGTTCCGCACCCGCTCGGGCACGGTGCGTGCGATCGAACAGGTGAGCCTGCAGCTGCGCAAGGGCGAGATCGTGGGGCTGGTGGGTGAATCCGGCTCGGGCAAATCGGTGTTGAGCTACGCGATGCTCGGCATCAGCGACGCCGCCGCGCGCGTGACGGGCGGCTCGGCCACGTTCGGTGGCATCGACCTGCTCAAGGCCGATGAGGGCACCCTGGCGGACCTGCGCGGGCGCGAGATCTCGATGATCTTCCAGAGCCCGCGCACGGCGCTCAACCCGATCCGACCGGTGGGCCGGCAGATCGAGGACGTGCTGCGGCGCCATGCCGTGCACGTCAAGGGAAGCGAGGGAGGCGACCTCGGGCGTGCCATGCACGAGCGCGCCATCCAGGCCCTGCGCGAGGTGGCCATTGCCGACCCCGAGCGGCGTGCGCAGGCCTATCCCTTCGAGCTCTCCGGCGGCATGTGTCAGCGCGTGATGATCGCCATCGCGCTGGCCTGCCGGCCGAGCCTGCTGATCGCCGACGAGCCCACCACGGGGCTGGACGTGACCACACAGGCCGCGGTGATGGACCTGATCACGGCGCTCGCGCGCGAGCGCCAGATGGCCACTCTCTTCATCACGCACGACCTGGCGCTGGCGGCCGACTACTGCGACCGCATCGTCGTGATGCACGCCGGCCAGGCCGTGGAGGCGGCGCCGACGCGCACGCTCTTCGCCCAGGCCCGGCACCCCTACACCGCGCGGCTCATGAGCTCCACCCCGGGGCCCGAGACGGTGCTCGCTTCGCTCGAGCCCGTGCCGGGCAACCTGCCCGACCTGCGGCGTACGGACCTGCCGGCCTGCCGCTTTGCCGAGCGCTGCGAACGGGCCAGCGCCCGGTGCCGCAGCGAGCGGCCGCCTCTGCTGACCGATGCCGACGGACACGCCACCGCGTGCTGGCACCCGCTGGGCAGCGTGCGGCTCGTCGAGGAGGCTGCCCATGGCTGAGCGCCCCTTGCTTCAGGTGGAGAGCCTGTCGAAGCGCTTTGCGGTGGCGGGGCGGCGCGGGGCCTTGCTCCACGCGGTGGACGATGTGTCGCTCTCGATCGCACCGGGCGAGGCGCTGGGCCTCGTGGGCGAGTCGGGCTGCGGCAAGTCCACGCTCGTGCGGCTGCTGGCGCGGCTGCTCGACCCGAGCGAGGGTCGCATCGTCTTCGACGGCGAGGACCTGGCGGCCATCCCGGCACGCGGCTTTGCCCGGCGGCCCGAGCGCGCGGTGATCCAGATGGTCTTCCAGGACCCCACCGATAGCCTGAACCCGCGCTTTTCCGCGCGCGACACGATCCGCGAGCCGTGCCTGCTGCTGGCCGGCATGGACCGTGCCGCGGCCGATGCGCGGGTGGACGAGGTGGCGCAGCAGGTGGGCCTGCCGGCGGAGCTGCTGTCGCGCTTCCCGCACCAGCTCTCGGGCGGGCAGAAGGCGCGCGTGGGGATCGCACGCGCCCTGGCCGTGCGGCCGCGCCTGCTGATCCTGGACGAGCCGACGGCGGCGCTGGATGTGTCGGTGCAGGCCGTGGTGCTCCAATTGCTGGACCGGCTGCGCCGCGAACTGGGACTCTCCACGCTCTTCGTCTCGCACGACCTCAACGTGGTGCGGCTGCTCACCGACCGGGTGGCGGTGATGTACTTGGGCAAAAT
Source organism: uncultured beta proteobacterium (assembly GCA_903834645.1). Classification (GTDB taxonomy): domain Bacteria; phylum Pseudomonadota; class Gammaproteobacteria; order Burkholderiales; family Burkholderiaceae_C; genus Rubrivivax. Next base: position 1,133 of record CAILKA010000327.1, on the reverse strand, counting down.
CGTGGAGATGGGCCCATCTGCCGAAGTCTTCCGTGCGCCGCAGCACCCCTACACGCGGGCGCTCGTGTCGGCCATCCCGGGCCAGGGCCCGCGGATCCGGCTGGAGGGCGAGATCTCGAGCCCGATCGACCCGCCGCGCGAGGTGTGCCGCTTCCAGAGCCGCTGCCCCTCGGCACAGGACCGCTGCCTGCGCGAGGCGCCTGTGCTGCCCGCGGGCCGCCATGGGGCGGCGTGCCACTTTGCCGGGCTGCCCGAGCAGCCCGTGCGGCTGGAGCGCACCGCCGCATGAACGCCCGCCCGAACCTGGCCGAGTACGTCTACGCCGAGCTCAAGGGGCAGATGCACGACTTCCGGCTGCTGCCGGGCGACCGCTTCTCCGAAGCCGAGATCGGCCAGCGCCTGGGCGTGAGCCGCACGCCGGTGCGCGAGGCGCTCTTCCGGTTGCGCAACGAGGGCTTTCTGGAAGTGGAGGCCAAGAGCGGCTGGTTCGTGCGGCCGATCGACTTCGCGCGCCTGGAGCAGCTCTATGACCTGCGCATCCTGCTGGAGCAGGCGTGCCTGGCGCGGCTGGCCGCGGGGGCGGAGCTGCCTGCGGAGATCGAGGCGCTCAAGCGGGTGTGGCTCGTGCCGGTGGCCGAGCGCCTGACCGATGCGGCCGAGGTGGGCCGCCTGGACGAAGCCTTCCACACCACGCTCGTGCGCGCCGCGGGCAACGACGAGATCACGCGTGTGCATGGGGACGTGACCGAGCGCATCCGCTTCGTGCGCCGGCTGGACTTCACGCGCGCCGACCGCATCGAGGCCACCTACCAGGAGCACGCCAAGATCCTGCGCCAGGTGATGCAGCGCCGTGCGGAGCCGGCGCAGCTGCTGCTCAAGGCGCACGTGGAGCAGAGCAAGGCCGAGGTGCGCAAGATCACGCTGGCCACGCTGCACGAGGCGCGCGCCCGCGCCCTCACATCCCCTTGAACAAGCCCGTGTAGCTGCGGCTGACCTCGAGCTTCTCGGGGTGGCCCTTCACGCGCACGATCTGGCGGCCGCGCAGGTCCCGGCCGACGCTGGCAATCGCCTGCACGTGGACGAGCGTGCTGCGGTGGATCTGCCAGAAGAGGGTGGGGTCGAGCTCGTCGACG